>JAQVVS010000072.1 GCA_028698865.1 Candidatus Altimarinota bacterium
GATACGGCAGTTTCAAAACCAAGACTCTAAAAAAACTCGCCAAGAGTAGCAATTTGGTGACTTGTTCAAATTGTGGAGCAAAAAGATTGACTCACACTGTTTGCAAAGAATGCGGAATGTACAAAGGCAGACAAGTTTTGGACAAGCAAAAGAAAATCGATAAGATTACCAGAATAAAGGCTTAACAATATGGCTAGTTATAGGCATCTAGCGAGAAGTTGCGTGATGCAAGCTCTGTTTGAATTGGAGTTTAACGACATGAAATTTGAAAAAAACTCCAAAGAAATTCTCGAGAAAATTCTAAACGAATTTGCTCCGAAACTTACTGAACGCGAATTTGCACAAGATACCATGAAAGGCGTTTTGAAAAATCGCGAAGAAATTTTGGAAATCATTCAAAAATACGCACCTCAATGGCCGATTGAAAAAATAGCAAAAATCGATCGCGCGGTTTTGGAGATAGGGATTTACGAAATAGCATTCGCAAAAGATATTCCTGCGGTAGTTGCGATAAATGAAGGCATTGAAATAGCAAAACATTTCGGAGACGACAACAGCTCAAAATTTATCAACGGAGTTTTAAGCAGCGTGATGAAAAATCACACAAGAAAAACTACCACAAAAAAGTCTGTAAAACCAAAACTATGCAAGACTACAAAGACCTTGAAAAAAAAATCGGCATAAAATTCAAAGACAAGACCATCATGGAAATGGCTTTCACTCACAAGTCATATATCAACGAACATAAACAAGAAGGCCTACATCATAACGAAAGAATAGAATTTTTGGGGGACGCGGTTTTGGAATTAGTGGTGACAAAACACCTTTTTGAAAAATATCCCGGCCAGACCGAAGGCGAGATGACTGCTTTTAGATCGGCTTTGGTAAAGGGAAAACACCTAGCGGAAGTGGCGCACGAATTGGACCTCGGGAAATATCTTTTATTGAGCAACGGAGAGGAAAAGTCTGGAGGAAGAAATAAAAGTTATATTTTGGCGAATACGGTGGAAGCCGTTATAGGAGCGATTTATTTGATGCACGGATACGAAACGGCCTCGAAATTCATAGGGAAATTTATCCTCGCGCGACTGGATGAAATTATAAAAAACGGGTCGCACATAGATTCCAAATCAAAATTTCAAGAAATCGCCCAAGAAAAAGAATCGATTACTCCGCATTATGAAGTGCTTTCGGAAGAAGGGCCCGATCACAACAAAAAATTTACGATGGGGGCGTATCTGAAAGATCGATTAATCGCGAAAGGAAACGGAAAAAGCAAACAGTTGGCGGAGGAAAATTCCGCTCAAAATGCTCTAAAAAAGATGAAATGGAATTAAAATATGATGAACATTCATGTGGCATAGTCGTTTTTCGAAATGAATCGGGAATTCGAAAATACCTTTTATTGCATTATCCTTCGGGACATTGGGATTTTCCAAAAGGGCATGTGGAAGAAGGGGAGAGCAGACACCAAACGGCTTTGCGCGAACTGGAAGAGGAGACGGGGATTAAAGACTTGAAATTTGTTGAAAATTTTGAGCATGCGATTTCATATGTTTATAATAAAAACGGCAAGCAATCCCATAAACAGGTAATCTTTTTTTTGGGAGAAACGAACTCGACGGAAGTGAAAATTTCATTCGAGCATAAGAGCTTTTTGTGGCTTCCTTATGAGGAATCTATGAAGAAGCTGACTTTTGATAACGCGCAGAAAATTCTTAAGGCTTCGGAAAATTTTCTCGCAAAATAAAAATCGCAAAAAATTTTTAATTAAGAAAAAAGTTTGTTATAGTGGGCTCACTATTTATTTATTTTCAAATTATGAACATAAAAATCAGCAAACAAATAAAATCAAATAAGGGAATTTTGGTTTTACCTGTTTTTCGCGAAGAGATCGGGGAATTTCCAAAAACATTTCCAGCGTCGCTAAAAGGATTTTTTGAAAAAAGAGTCAAAGCTAAAGAATTCGAAGGGAAAAAAGGAGAAATACTAACGACTTACATTGATGACAAAAATTTACCTGCGAAGGTTGCGTTTGTGGGATTCGGGAAAAAAGAAAAATTTTCAGGAAAGAAAAACAGGATTGTTTCAGCCATAATCGGGAAATTCCTAAAAAAAGAAAAAGCGACTGAAACAACGATTGTGATGCCTGTAGAAATTGCAAAGTACGGACAAGAATTTGCGGAAGGTCTAAAAATGGCTCAGTACAAAGTTGATAAATATAAAACCTGCAAGAAGCAAAAATGCCCTGTTCATGAAGTTGAAAATCTGGAAGTGGTGGCGGAAACTGCTCCAAAAAATTTGAAAGAGACATTGGAAAAAGGAGTGGTGATAGCGGATAGCGTGAATTATGTTCGCGACTTGGTAAACGGGCCGTCAAATATAGTGAGTAGCGATTTCATGGTTGCTGAAGCTAAAAAAATCGCTAAAGAAAACGGATATAAAATTACGGTTTTCGGAGACAAGGAGTTAAAGAAAATGAAGTGGGGAGGGATTTTGGCGGTAAACGCGGGATCTCCAAAAGAAGCGAAATGTATTGTTCTTGAATATAATGGAAGCTCTAAAAAGGAAAACCCTGTCGCGATTGTGGGGAAGGGGATTATGTTTGATTCGGGTGGATACAATTTGAAACCTAGTCGAAGCATTGAAACGATGCACCAAGATATGGCCGGGGCGGCCATTACACTCGGGCTTTTTCATTCCATGAAAAAACTGGGGATAAAGAAAAATGTCACAGGAATTATAACTATTGCTGAAAACATGATCAACGAAAAGGCCTATAGGCCTTCGGATATAATTACGATGTACTCTGGACTTACTGTTGAAATTACGAATACTGATGCGGAAGGAAGGATTATTTTAGCGGATGGAGTCACGTATGCGGGGAAAATGAATCCGGATTGTATAGTGACCGTGGCTACATTGACGGGAGCGGTGCATGTGGCGCTGGGAGATAGATATTCGGGATTGATGGGAAATGATTTGAAGTTGCGTGATCAATTGTATAAAGCTGGCAGGGAAACGGATGATTTGGGCTGGCCATTGCCGATTCACGGAGATTTCAAAAAGAAATTCGACAGTAAAATTGCGGACATAGTAAATTGTGATAAAGGAAGTGCCAGTTGGGCCGGAGCTCAAAAAGGAGCCGCTTTTATCGAAAGATTCGTCGGAAAAAATAAATGGTGCCATATCGATATCGGAGGAACCGCTTTTTGTGAAGACACTCCTCAGGAATTTGAAACGAAAGGAGCTACAGGAAGTAGTCTCCGAATGTTGGTGAATTTTTTGGAGAATAGGGGGTAGGGGGGGCATTAAGCGCTTCTGTCATTCCCGCGAAGGCGGGAATCTATGGCGTCTTTGTCCTGAAATATGATAGATCCCCGACTGAATCGGGGATGACAATCGTTCTAAAGCAAAATATGTCGCCGCCTGACAGGACCCGCGTTGTTTCTTATAACTAGACTCTTTTAACATTTTCTTAAAAATCCATTATTTCTTCCCAAATTTCTCAATCGCTTTTGCTAATTCTTCATGAGTTTTTGCGTATTCTTGAATAGTTTTTCCTTTTTGATAAGCCTCACATGCTTGGACTAAAGCGGTTGCGCCTTTTCTAGTTCCATCCGGATGAGAATGACATCCCGCTCCCATTGTTGTAATGAAATCGGTTGTTCCAAAAGCCTTGATAACTGCATGTAATTTGGTTGGATTAAGTCCTCCCGAAGCGATTGGACAACATGGCGCAAATTTTCCCCAATCTTGAGTGAAGAAAAGGCCCTTTGATACTTTATCCAGTGCACAATGTACAGCGATCACATCTTCATTATCTCCGGCCATTTTCCCAATTCCAGCAGTTCCGGTGTGAATACCGGAAGCACCTGCAAGTCGGCCAAACATAGTCAAAACTGGTACACTAAATCCAAATGGACTTTCATGTCTGGTAAAAGCTCCATGTCCAGCTCTGTGAAAATGAATAAAGTTTTTCTTGTATCGTCTTTTTGCTGTTTGTATGGCCATCCATCCTGCAGTGATCCCGTCCACCAAAAGCGCTGGATGATATTTGCCGATTTTTTTATTAACATAATCGGCTCTCTTTATCATCGTATCGAAATCGGCTGCGGAAATATTTACTGACATGGCTTTCTTCTTTCCAGTTTCTTTTTCTACTCTCTTTAGCATAACAGCAATTTCATCGATTGTTTTTTTGAACGGAGCAAAATTTTGGTCGGCTTGAGGTTCATCAAACTTCACAAAATCTCCACCTCCCATCCAAAATTCATAACAAACTTTTGCAAATTCCTTTGGTTTTAAGCCGATTTTTGGCTTTACAATAGTTCCCAAAATAGGACGATTTTTTATTCCCAGATATTTTTTCAAATCATGAATAGTATAAGTAGGGCCATCATGTCTTTTTAACATTGCTGGCGGAATCCACATATCCAAAAGCTTTAATTCTTTCAATTCTGCGATTCCAAAAACATTTCCGGCAATATAAGTAAGAATGTTTTGAACATTCCCACCTCTGTCAAAAATGTCTATTGGGTAGGCGAGCCATGCCAAGCTTTTCTTTTTATCAACCTTATAAACAAGCGCATTCAAATGATCTGAAAATTTGGTAGCGGTTCCCACGCGCATATTTGATCCAGTGGAAGATTCTGCGGCGACTTCGGAAGCCATATCTTCTAGATCAATGCCCTTTTCCGGAACCATTCGAAACACAGTCAACAAATATTTGTTGGATTTCATGAGCTCCGTTTCTTTCAAATGAAGCCCAAGATAGTCTTTTTGCATCGTGGAATGAGGTTATGAGATTGAGGTAGCTTTTTGAGTAAAAAGCTAATTTCATATTAACAAAACTCATGAATCATGACAACTTTTCTGAATGAAAATCTAAAACGCAGCCCCGTTATTGCAATAGTGATATGCGTAATAGGAAGCTGTCACGCCTTCTGCGGAACCTGTTATTGCCTGCTTAAATTCGGTGTCGGCACAATCTCCTGCGGCAAAAACTCCGGGGATATTCGTCTGCGCTTTTCGTGAAATTTTGATTTCGTTTTTTTCGTTGAGTTCGACTCCGAGTTCTTTTGCGAGATCGGTTTGCGCGCTGTGGCCGATTGCCAAAAATACTCCATCCATCGCAAGTTCTTGTCCAGAATATTTTCCTTCGCCTGTTTTAAATTTTAGTTTTTCAACTTTTTCTGTGCCCAAAATTTCTTCGATTTCTGTTTTATACAAAATTTCAATTTTTTCTGTTTTGCTTATTCTCTCAGCATTTATAGGCTCTGCTCGGAGGATGTCTTTACGAACAATGATATAAACTTTGCTGGCATGTTCAGCTAAAAACAAAGATTCTTTTGCGGCGCTATCTCCACCTCCGACAATACAAACAGTTTTGTTTTTATAGAAAGCTCCATCACAAAGTGCACAATAAGAAACCCCTTTGTTTTCAAATTCTTTTTCTCCGGGAACTCCTAA
>JAQVVS010000073.1 GCA_028698865.1 Candidatus Altimarinota bacterium
GGAAACAACTAGACGCCGAGTAAATGCGTTGGAATACAAAATGATTCCAGATATCAAAGAAACTTTGAAGTTTATTTCTATGAAACTCGCTGAGCAGGAGAGATCCACAATCGTCGGCGTAATGGCAATCAAAGCTATGATCGAAGCTCAGGAGGAAGCGTAGGCACTCAGGCCGGTAAATCTTTTCTCTACCCCAAAACCTGCCTATAAAGATTAATATTGGCCGCGTTTGATGTGTATTTTGAGTATTCTTTAGCGCTTTCAACCTTCAGCCCTTTTGATCTGGCGAAATCCGCAAGTTGCTTTAGCATCGCTTTTCGATATTTACTATTAAAGTTTCTTGGATCGAGTTTTGCGAGTTGCAAAGCGTGGGCGAAACTGGTGGCTATTCCGGCGGCGATCAGGGTTCCGGTCGCGCAAGATGGAGCTCTGTGAGTTCCGTGAGTGCAATGTATGTAAACGGATTTTCCTTGACGAATAAGATTACCCACTTTGTCAAATAATACCAAGTTTCTGCTGTCTGGAGGAGTACACTCATATTTTCGTGAAATAAGTTCCATTTTTACGCCTTCTTTCTCAAGTTTAGAAATAGCTCTTTTCATATTTTCTATGGCCGCCAGGCTCACCACAACTCGAATTCCTCTACTATATAGTTCTCTCAGTTGAGAGATTGCCCAATCATCCTTGAAAGCCTCTCTTTTTTTTCCAGAAGGAGTGCTTCTTCCTGGAGCTCCGCCATTTGTTACCAAAATTTCTTTACCGGATTGATTTCTAACGGAAGTGGAGAAAAATCTATAAGGTAATTGTCTCGTTCCAAGTCGTAATCTATCAGCACCAGGAGTTGAGTCATAAGTAAGATTGGTAGGCGCTGGGCCTCCGCCCTCATCCTCGGGATCTTCTTTGTCAGGATCTTCTTTAATCCCAGCCGATGCAGTTGATGGAGCAGTCGCTTCATCATCCGCCTCAGGAGGTTCGACGAGTTGAGATACGGCTTTTGAATGGGAATCTCTGGATTTTGCTTCTTCATCATATCTTGCCATATATTCATCTGATGATTTCTCAATATCGGTTTCGCCATCTTTCAAGATTCTAAAGCGATCTCCGGAATGAGTGGAAACATATCTTCCATTCTCATCTAAAAAAGCTACTCGCCCGGCAGAGCTTTGGCCGGCAGGAACTACTCCTCTTCGCGCCTTGATCATTTTACCATTTCTTTCCACCAGAATATCGGTGATATCCGGATCCAATAATATTTCACCAAGTCCGGTGTCCATTTCATGAGTCCACCCATAAACATCATCTTTTTTTACAGAATCCATTTTTGAATAATCGATTTTATACCAGTCGCCACTTTGTTCGCTTGTGTAAGCTTTTATTCGACGAGCTGTTTCTCTTTTTACTCCAAGAGCTTTTCCTTTCCCATCGGGCTTTTCATCTTCAAGAAAAAGTTTCGATCCGCGAAGTTCTTTTATCGGAACATTTCCCAATTTTTCCAAATCTTTATTTGCAACCTCTTCGGAGATACCATTCACTTTTTCAAGCACACTTCCGTGCATTGCCCCTGGAGGCGGCAAAGGTTCGGATTCTTCGGACGGAGTTTGTAAAATGTCTTGAGCGACTTGGTCTCCAGTGGCTACTCGAGCGATCTTGTTCCCTTCTTCGGGAGAAACTTCGGCCATTGCCCCACGACTTATATTGGAATCGATATTTGGAGAATTCGGAGTATAAAAAGAAACAACCACTTGAGGGTATAGTCCAAGCAATCTGGAAATAGCCCTTCTTGCATGGGAAGGATCATCTGTTACGATCAATAGCCTCGTTATGCCGTTTTGTTTCAAATAAGGAATAATGTTGCTTATATTTGCCGCTGTGCTTCCAGCTTTTCTTTCTCTTTCAAAATGAATTTTATGTTTTTCGAAGGCTTCTTTGTAATGAGGGACTGACATCACATGCCGATAGGCGTGATCAGCTTCGGTAATGTTCATTTTTTTATAAGTAGGACTCACCATCCCCCCGGAAACCAAATAAGGAACGGTTTTTTTCAAGGCCAATTCGGCCGCATACTCGCTTCTTTTTATATTTCTTTCAGGATTTCCACACCCTAGACAAAATACAGCCTGATAATTAAAATTCACAGGCATTTCCCGAATTTTTTTCAAAGTTTCGGGAGATCGAACATATTGATCAATAGTTTCAGCGAAATTACTACGTGAGGGATTTTCAGATTTTGGTTTATCGAGAGACATAACTTTTTTATAATTAAATCCATGAATTATATCACAAAAAACATGAATTTAAAAGCCCCAAAGAGGATTAACCACTAAAATTTCCTTCAAAAATTCGATAAAAAATGATATAATTAAAAATCAAAATCAAAATTAAAACAAAATGCCAAGCCCAGAAAAACCCGGAAATAAAGAATGTGTAAGCTATAACAACCCAGAAAGGCTTGCCGAAATTCAAAATAAGTTGTCCGTTCCATTATTTCAAGAATCCGGATCAACCCAAAGGCTTCCTAAAAAAATCAAATTATCAAAAGGAGAAGTAATCCATTATGATACGGCGATATTTGGAAAAGACATAAAAGATTATTACAGATATATTTCTTCAAATATAGATAGCGTCGAAGACATCATGTCGGTCCTAACTAATTTAATAACTTATTATACCGATCCTCAAGGTAGACTATACAATGCGGAAACCGTTCTGGTGGCGGGATTTGGGGATTGTGACAATTACTCAATGGTTGCAAAAAGACTATTGGAAGACTTGGGATGCAAGAAAAATTTTGACTACAACCCGAGAATTATTGCGCTCTATGATCACGCGGTTTGTATTTTTACAGATGAAAAAGGGGAAAGATATTCAATAGATCAGAATAACTTAATAAAAATGACGGATTCGATATATTCGGCTTCGTCTATTTTCGAAAAAAGCAAAGATACAAATCTGGATTCTTTGAGGGAGGTGGAATTATATAGTGATGAAGTAAGTGGGTTGGTCTATCTGGACAAAGATTTAAATCATAAAAAAGAAAAAATAAATATCACCATATACGGGGATTACGATGGAACTTTTGAATTTGAAAAATTATTGCCAAAAGATTATGCGGAATACGAAGTTGCGCAAGTTAGATTTGGTAACAATTTTTTTATTTTTTACAAAAAGGGAGTTTTGCACCAGAAATATTATCCAGATTCTTCTCCGGTAAGGGCGGATAGTTTTTATAAAAATGGCTCATTGGCCCAAAGAAAGTATGCGGATGGGTCGGTTCATTTTTTCCTAGAAGACGGCAAAACGATAGTTCAAAAAGTATATCCTGAGGGTAATATAGAAGTTGAGTTTTTTGATGAAAAAGGGCGACTTGCTCAACGGGGTTTCAGAGAGGGGAATGTGGAGGTGGAATTTTTTGACAAAGAAGGGAATGTTGTTCAAAGAAAATTTCGCAAAACAAAAAACAATAAATACAAAATAGTTTGGTATGGAAAAAATGGAGAAGAAATTCAGAGAGAAGATTTTAACGGAAAAGTTGCAAAAGTGAAATAACCGCTTCCCTACGCAAATTTGGAATAAGTCGGCTTAGTGATTTTGCCGACGGCAAATCTCATGTATTTTCCACTTTCCATCGATGTTTCTACCCCTATGCATCCAGTTTCTTTATAAATTTGCATTTTATCAACTCCTTCACGCATCTTTAAATCCAAATAAAGACCTTGAGGCCTGTTTAGTTGGGTCAGGTTGATATGCTCTTGATTATCATCAAAAAGATGGGCGTATTTACCATCTTTAGTCAAAAAGTTAAATAATCCTTTTCTCTCTTGTGCCCAAAAACGATGTAATTCTTTCTTTTTTGCATCTTTATTGCCGTCTGGATCGTCCAAAAAAGCCATAACCAAAGGACTTAAATGATTTCCACTGCCTGCAAACAAGGTCATGTTTGTATTTTGAGCCGTATCAAATAATTCTTTGTTGGCTGAGAAAAATATCCCAGCTCGAAGGCCTGTAATTCCATCAGTCTTTGATAGGCTCTCGATAAAAATAACTCTATCCATTATTCTTGGATTCCCAATAATACCACTCATCAATTCTTGAGAATCTTGGGTTTCCATTGTGCGAACATAAACAACATCTAAAATGATGCTCGCTTTTGGATTACGGTCCAAAATAGCCTCGCAAGTTCTGGTTAATTGCTCGCCGGTCATGGCTGTTCCGGAAGGATTTCCAAGCGGAGTTATATACCAAGTGTCATCATGCCCATCAACATCATGTCCATCATAAAATTCATGAATTTTTTCAGGAGTTAAATGCAACCCGTCTTTCTGCGTCGTCCCGATTTGGTTGAATTTTCCAGGCTCATTTTTTGTAACCCCTTTCATAATCGCGCTCCATGTGCCAAAACTATTGTCGGGATAACAATATCTTTTTTTAAGATTCTTTTTTTCAGCTAACTTATTTAAAGCAATATTGAGAACGGTAATAGTATGCATCCCTCCTGGGGTAAGGGATGAGTTTTGGACAAGGACATCCATAAGTGCTTTTTCTTCATCAACGATTGACAGACCATTCGGCGCACTTTGGTCAACAATTTTTTTCTTAACTTGATGAGTTTTTCCGGAAAATCCATAATATCTGTCAAAATTTTTCAGCGCGGTGCTTCTTGCTTCAGGCATTCCTTTAGCTCCCAAATCATAACTGCAACCAAGTATTCCGATAGCCGGATCCGGATCCGCCAAAGTTTTGAAATTTTCTACAAATTCGGCCAAGCATTGTCTAATCATTGGATACATAAATTCAGGAAAATTTACATCGCCAATAGCCAGCATTGTAATAATATTTCCTTCTTTGTCTTTTTCCTCCTCGCTTTCATCGGGAGTAAGGTCAACTATTTCTTCATGGTTGCCATCATTGCCCTCCTCTAATTCTTTTAGAATAGCTTTTACGACCTCTCCACACATCGTAGTCTTTCTGATTTCAGCTCCTTCAAAATCAATTCCTATTTGCATATCTTTAAAAACAACGTCAAAAACCAGAGATCTTATTTTGTCATTAACCATTTCTCGCATCATGTTTACTTCTGGCAGAATTCGGGAGGCATGACTCTGCACATCAGGATTAGTTTCTATCCCCATAATTTAATAATGAAAATGTAAAAAGGAAAGAACTGTAAATGTTAAGAAGAGGGGAGTCAATAACTTTGTTATCTTCCGACAAGCACTCAAGGCAATGGTTGTATAAAAAAGTCAAAATAGGTGTTGACTCAAAAAGGAAAATCTGGTATTATGTGTGTAGTTTCAAAA
>JAQVVS010000074.1 GCA_028698865.1 Candidatus Altimarinota bacterium
AAACCGCCTGCCTTCCAAATCCCGCAATCCGAAATTCTTTACAAAAAATACCGGCAGAAAGCGCTTGCTTGAAAACTTCCTCTACCAAAAAATCATGTACTCCTAAATTTCTCGATTTGTTCGCGTTCAGGAAAAAATGTATAATGTTTTTAGTTTCAAATTTCTTATATTTTAACTCTCGCTTCTATGACAATCGATCTTTCTTTGATCGGGATGGGCGTAATTATCCTCTCGTGGATACTTCAAATTTTCTTTACAGTGAAAGGGCAACAAGCAATGAGGCGTTGTTTTGCAGGACTTCAGTTTTTGGGAATTGCACTTTTGGTTGTGGCGACTTACATGCGTTTCGGGACTATGAATGCTTTGGCGTGGATGAATTCTGTGAGCTCATCTTTAGCTCTAGTTATGATGATTTTGGTTTTGAAAAAATAGAGAAAAATTATCAAACTTTGTAAATCCAAAGAGTGCTTGTTTTTTTGTCTTTTGGAATAATTTTTACTGGATTCATAGTCCCTATTTTGAATGCGTAGGATAAAATCCGAGTTCCTTTTTTGAGATTTTTTTCAAATTTATTCTGAAACTTGGTCATAATTTCAGGAGTCATGTAGCAAACTATACAATCAGCATCCGCTAAATTTTGTTTCAACATATTTGCCCTGATGATTTTCCCTTTCCATCCCAAGATAACTTGATTAAAACGAGCCAGATAATAAATAAACGGATTGATCTCAAATCCAACAGCTTTTGCTCCGTAGCGTTTTTCTGCATTGTGAATCAACCTGCCATCTCCAGCTCCGATATCATAAACTTTATCCCCTTTTTTAATATCGGCATGTTGTAAAATTTTATCAACTGCATACTTGGTCGTAGGCAAAAAAGGCGTGTACCCAAGTATCGTGAGAGTAAAAGACCACAAGAGAAATATTATGGTCAAAATTACGATGATTAAGGTGAGAAGTTCAATAAGCATGAGGAGATTTTAGTACAGAGCAATTTTGATTACAATAACTCTTGTATTAAGAGAATCTACTCTGGGGAGTTTATTCTGCTTATAAAATAGGTGGAAATAAACACAAGAGTGTTTATCAAAATTATTGTTCCTGAGGGCGCCCAGTTGTAATTGTAGGAAAGGATAAGCCCCAGAGTAACGCTGAATGCAGATATTAAACCGGAATAAATTAATGTTTTTTTGAAGCCCATTTTTAATTGGAGAGCTGATGATGCCGGAAGAATTATAAATGCGGAAGCCAACATTAGTCCTACAACTCTCATGGAGCTTACAACCGTAATTGCTGTGAGAATCACCATGGCTATATTTAATTTCGAAACAGAAATGCCGGAAACTTTTGCTGATTCTTCATCGAAAGTCATGTAAAAAAGATCATGATAAAAAACAACTATAAATAAAATCACAACCAGCGCTAAAATAGACGATAAAATAACTTCTTCACTTGCAATTGCTAAAATACTACCGAAAAGATAACTCAAAATGTCTACATTAAATCCTCCCGCAATGCTGGCGATAAATATTCCCAATCCAAGAGCTGAATGACTCACTATCCCAATAGAAGCGTCGCCATGCAGTTTCCCTTTCTCCCTTAAGTTATTGATAACCAAGGCTCCTATTATAGAAAAAACAAGTGCTCCAACAAACGGCATAATCCCGAAAAGAATTCCTGCTGCAACCCCGCCGAATGAAATGTGAGAAATGCCATCGCCTATGAGCGCGTGTTTTCTTAAAATCAAAAAAACTCCCAACAAAGAACAGGAAATCCCTGTGACAAGCCCTGTCAAAAGAGCTTTTTGCATAAATCCATATTGTAGAGCTTCAAAAATCATTTATTTATAAGTTTGGACATAAATTATGGGTATGAGATTTGGCGTGGGAATGTTTCTTATCCCATGCGCAAAATTCTTCGTGAGATCCGTAAAATTCCAATCTCTGATTCAAGCTTGCTATTTTGGTGACATATTTAGTGATGCGCCCAATGTCGTGAGAAATCAAAACAATTGTAATTCCTTTTGAATTAAGATTTTTTAATAATTCATAAAATTTACATTGAGTTTCCGTATCAACTCCGGTTGTCGGTTCGTCTAAAAATAAAATTTCAGGATGAGAAACCAATGCTTTTGCAATCAAAACTCTTTGTTGTTGGCCTCCGGATAGATTTCCAATTCTTCTGTTTTTATATTTAAGCATATCCACTTCCTTTAAAGCGTTAGCGATTTTTACTCGATCTTCTTTAGTAATAATTTTGGGATTTTTTTTGCCTGACAAAAGCCCCATTTCCACAACTTCTTCCACCGTCGCCGGAAAATTGTTTTCGAAATGGATGGCTTTTTGCGGGACATAACCGATTTTATTCCAAGAATTAAATTCTGTAAGATTTTCTCCGAATAAAGAAATTTGTGATTTTTCGGATTCGTACAAACCTAAAATCAATTTCAAAAGAGTTGTTTTCCCCGAACCATTTTGACCTATTATAGCGAGGAAATCGCCTTTTTTTATTTCTAAAGAAATATCCGAAAGAGCTAGAGTGCTTCCAAATTTATAATTCATTTTTTTTATTTCTACAATCGTCTGATCCATAATTATTTACATTCTAGTGCAATTTTTAAACTATCAAGATTTCTTGTCATCAAAGAGATAAACGTTTCTCCATTTTGAAATTGCTCTTTTGTAAGATTAGCTAATGGGCTGAAAAGTAGCGTTCCCATGCCAGAAGTCTCCTCTGCAATTGCTTCTGCTATTTTTGGACTTACGAGATCCTCGAAAAGAATATATTTCAAATTTTGATTTTTTGATATATCAATTAGATTTTTCATGTCTTGAGGAGTGGGCTCACTGTCTGGAGAAATTCCATGAGCGGCAACATATTCCAAATTATATCTTTGAGCCATATATGCATAAGCATTGTGTCCTCCTGTAATAAAAATATTTTTTTCGCAATTGGTTAAAGATTTTTTGTATAATTCGTCCAGCTCTATGAGTTTTTTGCTATATGAATCAGCGTTGCTCATATAAAAATCTGCATTTTCAGCGTCTATCTCGGACAAGGTTTCTGCGATAGCAGTTACTATTTTTTGATCGTTTTCAAAATCCAGCCAGATATGTGGATCCATCTCTCCGTGATGAGGATCGTGGTCGTCTTCATGCTCGGGTTCTTCCTCGTGGGAAGATCCTATCAATTCCACAAAATCAGATGCTCTTAAAGTTGTTAATTTTTCATTTGATATTCCCTTCAGAATATCGTCAGCCCATGGCTCCATATCGGCGCCGATTGAAATAAATAAATCCGCCTTTTCTATATCGACAATATTTTTAGGAGTGGGATCAAAAGTATGAGCTTCCGCTCCCGGAGGCAATAATAATTTCACAGAAATCTTTTCTCCTCCAACGGCTTTTGCAAATTCGTATAGAGGATATAGAGTCGTCACGATCTCTACTTTGTCGCCACTTTCATCTGTTTTTTCATCGTATATAGAGCATCCCGATAGAATCATTGAGGCTGCTAATAAAACCGCCATGAAGCTTTTAGCTTTTTTGTTCATAAAGCTTTTTTAAGAATTACATTTCGCACACAGTCCTTCTATTTCGAGGCTGTGCTTTATTATTTTAAAGTTTCTTGATTTTAATTGAGTTTCCACTTTGTGAATTTTTTCACAAAGAGAATGAGGAAGCTCTTCGGCATGACCGCATTGCTTACAATAAAAATGGTGATGATGATCCCCTTCTTCCACAATACAATATCTTCTTTGCGAATCTGAAAAAACGCTTTCTTGCAAAATGCCTATCGAAGAAAGTTTTTCGACTTGCCTGTAAAGAGTCGTCTTGTTTGGAGAAAAATTTTTCTTTTTTAAAAGCGTTTTCAATTCGAGAATCGTGAGCGGATGTGATTGCTTTCCAAAAATATCGATAATAGATTCCAGTAAATCGGTGACTCTCAAATTGTTTTGCC
Source organism: Candidatus Altimarinota bacterium (assembly GCA_028698865.1). Classification (GTDB taxonomy): domain Bacteria; phylum Patescibacteriota; class Gracilibacteria; order UBA1369; family LOWO2-01-FULL-3; genus CAINDQ01. The sequence continues at coordinate 3,960 of JAQVVS010000074.1, forward strand.
TAATTTTTTCCAATTTATTTTCGCAGAGCATGAGCTGATTATATTGATGACCGAAAATTAATGCAACTCTTTTGCGTTAACGGATTGTTTTTTTTAAAAAATTAAAAAAAGAAGCCCCCGCGGAGCGGGGGCTTCTTAACAATCTTTTCTGTTAAAACTATCTCGTAATTGAGATTGTTTCTTCCAATTCCGCACTTGGAGCGGAAACCGTCACACGATTATCGGCATCGATTGATATCTGATATCCCGTGTCGTATGTATCACAATCTGTGTATCCTGCTCCATCAGATGTAGGATCTGCTGGCATTGCTGTGATATAAGTCGGAACCAAGTCCGTGCATATATCTATCTGGCCATCACCACTTCCAATAGTCGTAGCCGCCTCTGTGATAGCGTCAGGCATTACCCCTCTGCTTTCAACAGCGAATTGATGAACTGCATCCAGGATTGCTTTTACATCACTGGACCTTTGAGTGTTGTTTGCTTGCGAGATTTGTCTTCCTGGATTTACCGCGATAATAACGATTCCCGCAAGAATCGCGATGATCACGATCACCAGAAGAACTTCAATCAGCGTAAAGCCTTTTTTGTTCCTCATAGGAGATGAGAGTTATATAAATAATATTACTTATCGTTTGGGATTTTACCATTCAGGTAATGTTTTGACAAGCTTTCATATTTTCCCCACTCGATTATCGGCAATTTTATTTCAATTGCGATGTCTTGTTCTTTTATTTCTTTTTGATTTATTTTCCCAGTGCATTGCAGATATATAAGCATCATTGAAATCGCGGTAAATACGGCCAACCCGCAAATTCCCAAGAATACTCCGTAAGATTTTATAGTTTTTAGTTGCATATTATCTAATATAAAGTTTGATTGTTAATCTTATATTCGGCTGTGCGTTCTCGGTTTTTTCCACATAATCGAAATTTTTGAAACTAATATTTTCCACTTTTATAAAGTACGGCAGGCTTTCGACTTTTTTCAAAAATGCATTCATGTCTTTTTCCGTTCCAAAAAAATCCAATTTATATCTTATAGCATCTTCTTTTACGGTGCTTTTCTTTGATGCTTTTGCGGTGGCGATGGGATCTTTGTATGTTTCCAACTTCACATTCAATCCCAAGTCTTGTCCGGTTTTTTCAATTTGGGAAATAAATTCTATAACATCTTCTTCACTGCTAGGCCTCAATTTCGTTAAATACCCAATTATATTTCTGGTTTTTTCGGTATAAACAAGCAAACTGCTTTCAAAATTTATCTCGCTGTTTTTTGCTACTTCAAGAAATTTTTCC
>JAQVVS010000075.1 GCA_028698865.1 Candidatus Altimarinota bacterium
AGGTGTCCGGGATCAGGGAAGCAGAACCGGACGACCCGATCTACACCCGCGGGTTCATAATCGGGGGAACTTTTTCGAGAATGGCTTCGAAAAGAAATACGGAGCCAATTTCAGAAGAGAAGAAGAGGCGCAGGGCAGAATAAAAGGTTGGCGCCTCTGCAGCAGAGGAAATGTCTGAAAAGATTGATGAAGAATCAGGAACGAAATTGCAAAAGCTTATGGGGCAGAGCCTGGCGAAAGCGCTGGGCTCCGTGGATTGATCAAAACACGATATTTACCATGGCCAGTATATTTTGCGTAACTCCCAGTGCCAGAGTAAAGTTGTAATAATCAAGTCAAAAAATAGGGCTCTAATGGATAGATTAAACAGGTCTGGAGAAATATTTCTTAATTTTTGTTCGAATAGTTTACATTTACCGAAACCTTGTACAGCACATGGGTGGGTAGTGGTGAAATAAAGAAAAAATTTATGTATCCTAGGTAGTTCCTCGAAAAGGCATTCTAAAAAATTTTTTTGGAAATAAGTGGTAGTATAGAAAAATAACCCTCTTATTTTGCTAACGGGGAGAGACCATGCTGAGGGAAGCCTTGGAAAAATTTTATTGAATAGTTGATAATCTAAACATTTTTTACAAATTTTTATTAAATCATACAAAGAAAAGTTTAGTAACATAAAATCAGCGATTTAACAACATTGAAAAAACACCTTGGATAAAATCGTGTTGCAATAGAAAATAAAATAGTGTTTGCTTGTTTGTGATTTATTTTACCGAAAAAAGATAGAAGATGGAGGTTTAAGCTTTTGATTAATGTGCCAATAAGGTTTATAGATTTATTTGCGGGAATTGGAGGCTTAAGACTTGCTTTTGAGAAGCAAGGATGTAAATGTGTTTTTTCGAGTGAAATTGACTCTTTTGCTAAAAAAACCTACAAGTATGTTTTTAAAGAAGAGCCTTTTGGTGATATTACAAAAATAGAAGCAAATAACATCCCATATCATGACATTCTCACAGCAGGATTTCCTTGTCAGCCATTCTCTTTAGCTGGTGTGAGCAAATATATAAGCCTTGGGCATTCTCATGGTTTTTTGCATAAAACTAAAGGAACGCTTTTTTTTGATATTGCAAGAATTCTTGATTATCATAAACCAAAAGCTTTCCTTCTTGAAAATGTAAAGAATCTTCGTTCTCATGATAAGGGTAATACATGGCACCTAATCGAAAATATTCTAACCAAAGATTTGGGATACTATATTTTCCCTAAAATAATCGATGCGAAAAATCTTGTTCCTCAACACCGAGAAAGAATATTTATCGTAGGATTCAAAGATATTGACACGTTTTTTTGGCCGAAAATTCCAAATAGAACACCAAAATTGAGTGAAATTCTTGACGACTCGCCTGATGAAAAATATACGCTTTCTGATCATCTCTGGCTTTATCTTAAGGCATATGCTGAAAAACATCGTAGACGAGGGAATGGATTTGGATTTGGACTTGCACAGATTGATGGTATTTCACGAACTCTTTCCGCTCGTTACCATAAGGATGGATCGGAAATCCTCATTCCTCAGAAAGGAAGGAATCCGAGGCGCCTAACTCCTAGGGAATGCGCTAAATTGATGGGTTTCCCTTCGATCTATTGGAATCCAGTAGTTAGTGATACTCAGGCCTATAAGCAATTTGGAAATGCTGTTGTTGTCCCTCTTGTTTCGCTTATTGCTGAGAGCATAGTAAAATCACTTTTACATCATGACCGCCAACAATTAATAGAAGGTAGCACGTTAAAGGAAGTGTGTCCTCTTGGTTGATATTGTCGACCGAGAAAAGAGGAGTCAGATGATGTCAGGTATACGGTCAAGGAATACTGGCCCGGAGATAATTGTCCGTAAATGGTTGCATGCCAAAGGATATCGTTTTAGACTATATAGAAAAGACCTCCCAGGGTGCCCTGACATTATTTTGCCGAAGAAAAAAATAGCAATCTTTGTAAATGGTTGTTTCTTTCATCAGCATGGTTGCTCCATTTCATATGTTCCAAAAACACGAACTGAATGGTGGCAGGCTAAATTTAAAAAAAATAAGGAAAGAGATGCCATTGCAGTTGCAACACTTGAGAAAAATGGATGGACGGTCCTTACTATCTGGGAATGTCAGATAAGGAATGAGCTATATAAAAACATTCTCGAAGATTGTTTTAAGGAGCGTCGGGTTTAAAATGAAAAAAAAAGCGTATCAATGGCTAATAACAGAAGAAGGATATATTGATATTGCTGATTCGTCAGGTCAAAATTTACACTTGACAGCTAGAGAGATTTTTAATGTAGAATTTAAAGGGAAAAAAAACATTCGTGAAATTGATGTAGAAAAACCATCTTCAATTCTAACTACCGTAAGCTTCTCAAGATATCCAGTAAGGTGTATCCTTTTAGTTTCTACAATTCAGGAAAAAATTCCTCTATCTGCTAAAAACAACTACTCTATAGCTTCTTGTAAGATAATCGCTGAAAAAGATGGATCTAGGTCAGATATATCCACTGCTTTCGATAAAGGACTGGATCACCTTCTTTTTGACAAGGTTTGGTATCCTTTTGCTCCTGAAGATACTGAACATATCAGACAAATCTTTAAAAGGGTAGGGATTAGTGGGACCGGACCCATGAATCTGGGGCAATATGTTCTTCTGTGCAGATCGATGATTGAAGGGCTCGATTTTGAACTGGAAACATCTCCGTTGGATTTTGAATCCTGGCTAAAAGGAACAAGACTTTTAAAAGTTAAGGAAGAGAAAAATCCTTTTTTTAATGGGAAACTACTTCCTTATCAGCAAGATGGATTTGAATGGCTTAGCATCATCAACCAAGAAAACATTGGTTGTATATTAGCTGATCAAATGGGACTTGGAAAGACCGTCCAAGTAATTCGTCTGCTAACTGAAATTTTCTTGAAGTTTGAAGATGCACAATGTCTTATTGTTGCGCCCTCGACTCTTCTTGAGAACTGGAGGAGGGAGTTTTTAAAATTTGCACCTGCGATCCCAGTGTTGCTTCATAGAGGGGCTGATCGTCCAGCTCTAAAAAAAGAATTTATGCCGTATACAATAATACTTGTTTCTTATGACACTGTGCTCAGGGATTTTACACTTTTTCAAATGTTTGAATGGCACGTCGTGATACTTGATGAAGCACAGGCAATAAAAAATCCAGCAGCTAAAAGGACTAGAATAATTAAAAGCCTTGAAAGAAAAGTGTCAATTGCGGTTACAGGCACACCTATGGAAAATAGATTAACAGATCTATGGTCGATAATGGATTTTGCAAATAGTGGATTGCTGGGATCGATGAGGGGTTTTCTCTCAAAATTTCCTGAAGGTATTGAATCTGCAAAAAAACTGGAACCGATGATTAGCCCTCTTATTTTACGAAGGACTATAGATCAGGTAGCCCTTGATCTCCCTGATAAGATAGAAATACCTCTGCCACTAGAAATGGACGAGCAAATGGCAGAGGATTATGAATTAGTCAGAGAAGCCGCTCTTGCAAAATATGGAGAAATATCTGCAAAACTTGCCTCTATTGGTCTTCTTAGATTGTTCTGTACGATCCCAGAAAGTGCTAGCCAGAGTCTTGGTATTGATTTTAAATTTAATTGGGAATGTTCACCAAAAGCCCTACTATTGCACCAGATTCTCGAAGAAGTATTTGCCTTTTCTGAAAAGGCACTTATTTTTACATCCTATACAAAATCTATTGATAAACTGAAAGAATATATAGCAGCAAGTTTTAGTTATTGCTGGATTGGAGTCATAGATGGACGGCTTCCCGTTGAAGAACGGGTACCACTGGTTGAATCCTTTAATAAGTTAAATAGGCCTGGCGTTTTAATCATGAACCCTAGAGCTGCAGGTTCAGGGTTGAATATAACAGGTGGAAACCATGTAATTCACTTCAACCCTGAATGGAACCCTGCTGTTGAAGATCAAGCAACTGCTCGAGCATATAGGATTGGGCAAAAAAGGAAAGTTACTGTACACAGGTTTTTTTATATAAATACACTTGAAGAAATCATTGTCGAAAGACTTGAAAGAAAAAGAAAGATTTCCGCTACGGCGATAGTCGGTACTGATGAAATAGATAAGACAACTTCTCAAGATATTATACGGGCGCTTAATATTTCGCCTGTAAGAGGGAGGGAGTTGGAAAATGGACGAAATACCAGCGAAAATAGTTAAAATTCTGTCAAAAAACGATACCGGTGAGAATGGAAATCACCAATCCGGTATTCTTGTGCCGAAAAAATTGGAAATCCTTTCTTTTTTTCCATCGTTGAACAAGGTGGAATATAATCCTCGAGTAAGGCTGTGTTTTATGGATGAAGCTAATAAGAAATGGTTTTTTAATTTTATTTATTATAATAATAAGTTATTTGGTGGAACAAGGGATGAATATCGGCTCACTGGTTTAACACCATTTTTCAGGGAGAATATTCTCTCTGCTGGTGATAAGCTTATTCTGGAAAAAAAGAAACTTGGTGATTTTTTAATTGCTTATTCGAGGAAAGAAGAAACCGTATCTATTGATAGAGTCGCCTCATCTGTGCTTAGGCTTGGAAATGCGTGGGCAACTATCAGCTTAAAATAAGTCTAGGAAAGAAGGGAATAAAACTCATGTCGGTAAATTACGTTGAAGTAATTCCAGATCCTTCACGAGTCATAGAGGGATTAAGGGATACGGGTTATTCACCTGAAACTGCTATTGAAGATATTATCGATAATTCAATATCTGCAGGAGCAAGTAAGATAAAAGTAAATCTTAGAATGGATTTATCCGGTGAGGTTTCGGTTTCTATAATTGATAATGGTTGTGGTATGAATGAAGAAGAACTTAAAAATGCTATGAAGTATGGTTCTAGGCTCAGGCCTGATCCAGCAAGCCTAGGAAAATTTGGATTAGGAATGAAGACGGCATCGACCGCTTTTGCTAGAAAGCTTGTTGTGGTTTCCCGAGGAGAAAGTTCTAAGGATTATATGAAAGCTTATTGGGATTTAGATCACGTTGTAAAGGAAAAGAAATGGGAACTTGCGTTGGAAGAGCCTTCGAATGAAGAAATAGA
>JAQVVS010000076.1 GCA_028698865.1 Candidatus Altimarinota bacterium
AAACGCAAAATCAGCTCTAGCAAAAATTAAACAAGGATCAAAATACGAAGTAGTAGGCCAGGAAGACCAGCAAGCCTATCCGGGAAAAGTAAAGTTTGAAACGGTTGATTATACGTTTGAAAGCAAACTCCCTTCTTCTCTGAAAGATATAATAAAAAAACTTGAAATAGATGAAATGCATGGGAATTTGGTTGAAACGGGAGGAACATTCGCCGCCGATATAAACGGACAAATGCAAGAACAAACAGGATTGGCGATAGTAAAACTTACAGATAAAAAAGATGAAATTAAAAACGCGAAAGAGGTACATGCAAGCCACATTTTAGTAGCATTCAAAGATGCAGACGGAGCGGAATCCACGGTCACAAGAAGTGAAGATGAAGCATACACCCTCGCAAAAGAAATTCAAAAAAAGCTTAAAGCCGGCGAAGATTTCGCAGTCTTAGCTCAACAACATTCGGACGATTCAAGCAACAAAGAACAAGGAGGGCGACTGGATACACCAGTTACGGGAATCGGAAAATATGTTTACGATTTCGAGCAAGCCTCACTCGCTCTCACCAAGGCGGATGAAATTAGCGACATCGTAAAAACAACTTTCGGATACCACATAATAAAAGCGAACGAAATAAAAACCGATGTAAAAGAAACCCAATACAAATATCAAACAATTACATATTCCACAGTCCCAGATCCATGGGCTGAAACAGGCCTTAACGGAAAGCACTTTGTACGAGCGGATGTCCAAATCGACAATTTTTATCAACCATATGTAAGCATCCAATTCAACGAAGAGGGCTCAAAATTGTTCGAAGAAGTAACGGAAAGAAATATAAATAAAAGATTAGCGATTTTCGTAGGAGGAGAATACATTTCAGCCCCAAAGGTAAATGAAAAAATCGCAGGAGGAAGCGCTCAAATCAGTGGTCAATTCACAAGCGAAGAAGCTAAAAATTTAGCACAAAACTTAAACACTGGAGCAATCCCCGCACCAATAATTTTAGCTGGAGAATACACAATCGGAGCGACACTCGGACATGAATCTTTAACAAAAAGTATAATTTCAGGATTACTTGGAATGCTCCTTATAATGATATTTTTAATAGCCTACTACAGAATGTCCGGAGTTATGTCCAGCATCGCCCTTGGCCTATACGGATTAATCCTCATATTCCTTATAAAATCCTCTCTCCCAATCGGAATAGCATTGCTTTTAGCCCTCGTAATATTCGGATACTTAGTTGTTAAAATAATAAACAATAAAGATTCCGGATGGGAAAAAGTCTTATCCTTGATCCTCGCTTGTATAGGATTTTTCTTCCTAACCTTCCTGCTAAAAACAGGAGTAGTTATGACAGTAGCAGGAATAGCCGGTATCGTTATATCAATGGGAATGGCAGTAGACGCGAATGTGTTGATTTTGGAAAGATTCAAAGAAGAAATAAAATCCGGAAAAACTTTCGGAGCGGCTATAGAAGCAGGATTCACAAGAGCTTGGAGCTCGATCAGAGACTCAAATTTCTCAACTTTAATTACTTGCGCACTATTGTTTTACTTTGGAAGCTCTACAATTAAAGGCTTCGCCTTCACTCTTTCAGCAGGTATCATCGTGTCAATGTTCACAGCTATAACAGTCACAAAAACTTTGATGAAAAGTTTTGTAGGCAAAAAAATGTCTGAAAATTTAAAATTATTCGGAGTCTATCCATCTCGAAAATCATTGAAAATAAATTTCCTTAAAGTTCACCCTTTATGGTTTAAAATTTCTGGAGCCTTAACAGGATTGGCAATATTGGCATTCTTGGTTTTCGGATTCAATTTAGGCACGGATTTCACGGGAGGAACATTAATGGAATTCAAATTTAAAGAACCGATCACAAAGGAAACATTATCTTCAACATTAGTTGAAATTGAAAAAGAAATAAACGAAGCAAATTCAAAAACACCCGAATCTTCAGCGGAAATCCAACCAATGGAAGAATCAATAAAATTGGATTTTTCATCAGCAAAAATAGTTCCAGGATCGGAAAACAGCTTTATAGTAAAAACGAAATATTTGGATTCGGCAACTCACGATAGAGTAATTGAAAAAATGGAAAACCGTCTTCCAGAATTCACAGAACCTAGATTCACAACAATCGGAGCAACAATGGGGACAACCCTTCTAAAAAAAGCTCTATTCGCGATAATCTTCGCATCTATCGCAATAATTCTTTTTGTGGCACTTGCATTCAGAAAAATACCAAGAGAGATCGGACCATGGAGATTTGGAGTAGCTGCGATTGTAGCTTTGGTACACGATGTGTTGATAGTGACAGGAGTAGCTGTTTTGATCGGACAAATCTTTAACGCCGAAATAGACGGATTGTTCATAACCGCACTTCTCACAATAATAGGTTATTCTGTGAATGATTCAATCGTAATATTCGATAGAATCAGAGAAAACGTCATCACTTCAAGCAAAAACGAAGAATTTGATAATATCTGTGAAAAATCTATAAACGAAACCATGTCCAGATCAATAAATACAACAATGACAACTTTATTGCCACTATTTATGATTCTGCTTTTCGGAAGTCCATCTGTCTTTTACTTTATATTAGCTTTGATGGTAGGAATTCTTACGGGAGCATATTCTTCAATATTTATAGCAACTCCTACGGTAATGTTGTGGAAAAAATGGGCTGACAAAAAGATTTCTAAGTAAAGATTGAAAATAGTCCATCAATAACATACAATCAAAGGGCGGCTGAAGCTAAAGTCTTCACCCGCCCTTTTCATAAGGCAAACAGGCACCCTTAGCTCAACTGGATAGAGCGTTGGTCTTCGGAACCAAAGGTTACAGGTTCGACTCCTGTAGGGTGCAAAGAGTGGCGAGGCTCGCGGTCCGGAGCGAAGCGAGTTTGAGCTCCGCGAAAACAAGCGGAGCGCAGGCTGTTTGATCTCCGAATTTCTTTACCCAGTTTTTCCTTTGCCCCTACTCCGGATTCAACCTCTTCACCATTTTCCCAATCCTTAACAACATATGTCTTCAAAGGAGGAAATCCATTAAAATAAATAGAACTATAAGTAGTAGTATAAGCTCCAGTAGAAAGAATAAAAACTTTGTCCCCCTCTTTAGTGCTTTCAGGCAACCTATATTTATAATCTTCATACAAAATATCCATACTGTCACAAGTCGGACCTGCTAAAATAACCTCTTCTCCACCTTTGTTCGAATTTATTCCATCAATATAAATAGGATATTTGATTGATTCATCTATCGTTTCTATTAATCCTCCAAATTTACCAACATCAATATAAACCCAACCATATTGATTCAATACTGATTTTTTTGAAACCATGACCACTTCCGATATCATGACACCAGAATCCCCTGCTATACTTCTTCCTGGTTCAACAATAATTTCAGGAAAATTATCACCAAAATCTTCTGCCAAAAACCTTGTGATTTCCTTCGCATAAACTTCCAAAGGTTGCACAGGCTTAACATAATTAGTCGGGAAACCTCCTCCCAAATTGATCATTTTTAATTCAATCCCCTCATCCTTTAAAGCATCAAAAAGATATTTACACTGAGAAATTGCGCTATCCCATTGACCTATTTCTCTTTGCTGAGATCCAACATGAAAAGACAGTCCATAAGGCTCAAGCCCAAGCCTTTTAGCCTCAACAATCAAATGATAAATCATGTCAGGATTCGCCCCGAACTTTCTGGACAAAGGCCAATCCGCATTTCCTCCTTCAGTAAGAATTCTAAAAAAAACTTTTGCCCCTGGAGCTTTCCTTGCTAATTTATAAACATCACTTATCGAATCACTCGCAAAAAGCCTTATTCCATTTTTATAAGCAAACTCAATATCAGCCTCTTTTTTAATCGTATTTCCATAACTCATCCTGTCGGGAGAAACTCCAAGATCAAATAATTGCTGCATCTCAAAAACAGTCGCAACATCAAAATTAGATCCTTTTTTGTAAAGCAATTTTATAACCTCATTTTCAGAATTAGCTTTAACAGCATAATAAACTTTAGCGTACGGCACATTTTTAACCAATTCATCATAATTTTTTTCAATCTGTTTCAAGCTTATAATCAAAAATGGCGTTTTCTTCCCCTCCATAAAATTCCTGATTCCAGTAAGATCTTCCTGAGAAATGTAATCTAAAATATTAGATTCATCATTCATTATAGTAATTGTTATAAATTAAGTCCGATTTTAGTCCGTTTTTTGTAAATGTAAATAATAATTTTTAAAAAACTTTAAATCCGACTATTTATCACCCTATGCTCCCTGTTCTCATTCATAATCATAGCGAAATTTTCAAGACCACGATCGAAAGTTCTATTCGTGAAAATCGCATCACAAACAGCATTCAACAAAATATTCAAAACTTCCTCCCAAGATTTATTATATTTTTCATCAGAAATCCCCAAAATTCTTCGCAAAAAATCAGTTCCCCTAGCCTTCAGCGCGATTACATATTTATTTCGATTCTGCAAAACATGCAAATACAAACCTTTATTTGAAACAGCTATCAGTTTAAACAAATCTTCCGCCACGGAATCATATTTAAAATCCTCTATTTCCAAAACCTCTCGCACATAACCCATCCCGTACTTCGCATACATTTCAACAAAAAAATAAATACTACTAGAAACACACTTATACAAAAGATCATGCTCAAAAACCAAATAATCCATAATCACCTTCCACTGAGACTTATTTAATCCCATGGTTTTCCTAAGCTCATTAGGCCCAGCCACAATATACACCTCCACCAAATCATCTTCCCTTCCCTTGGCATAAAGCTCAACCAATTGTTTTTTTGCCTCAATATTCATATTTTTAAATTAATTAGCCTAGGATACTACCAGATTTAAATAATTTGTCAAGAGTCGCTGAGCCCAATCAGAAAGCGGATATTCCTAAATAAAAAGCCAATCATAATAAAATAAAGCTTTGTAATTGACAATCAGTCAAATAAAGTCCATAATCCGCCTCCATTTAACTAAAAACATAAATT
>JAQVVS010000077.1 GCA_028698865.1 Candidatus Altimarinota bacterium
ATAATAAGTTGCACTGTTGCTCCGAGCAAAAATGGCTCCACTCCCATTTCCAACATACGAGGAAGAGTGGAAGATGCATCATTCGTGTGTAAAGTCGCCAAAACCAAATGCCCCGTAAGGGCCGCGTTTATCGCGATTCCCGAAGTTTCTTCATCACGGATTTCCCCCACCATGACGATATCCGGATCTTGCCTGAGCAGAGAGCGAAGTCCCGTCGCAAAGGTGAGGTCGGCCTTTGGATTTACTTGAATTTGATTTATGCCTTCCAGTCTGTACTCTATCGGATCTTCGATAGTGGAAATGTTTACCTCCGGCGAATTCAAGAGTTTTAAAATGGAATAGAGAGTCGTAGTTTTTCCCGAACCTGTCGGACCTGTCATCAAAACTATTCCGTGAGTTTTCAAGATATTTCGTCTGATTGCGTTGAGATTTTCTCCAGCATATCCCAATGATTCCAGGTCGAGTTCTTGGTTTGTGGAAGTCAAAAGCCTTAAAACCGTTTTTTCGCCGTCATAGGTAGGTAGGATAGAAACACGCAAAGTTATTTCGTTGTTTTCCAGAATGATTTTGAAGCGGCCATCTTGAGCGGCTCTATGCTCATCGGTGCGAAGATTTGCCAAAACCTTTATTCTGGTCGTCAAAAGTTCCAAAATCGAAATCGGCAATTCCGCTATCTGCTGAAGTAAACCGTCTATTCTGTATCTGATGATAATCGTGTCTTGGCGAGGCTCAATGTGAATGTCTGAAGCGTTATTTTGGAAAGCGAATAAAATTATCGTATCCACTATTTTTGCGGAATCTTTCAATGATTCAATTTTTGTCGGGTCCTCCATTACGCTTTGCAAAAGCTTGTTGAATTTTTCGTTTACATCTTTGTTGTATGCTTTTAGGGAAAGTTTTATGTCTTTTTTCGTGGCGTAATATTTCTCCATCACAAGTCCGGTCTTTTTTTCGAGTGCGCTTATGAGCTCCCAATTTTCGGGATTATTTATCGCTATTTTTAGAATGCTTCCGGTGCTTTGGAAAGGAACCACATGTTGATTTGCCGCCAAAGGATAAGGAATCATCCTGAGTAAAGGCTCCGCGATCATCTTGTCAGAAACTTTCACGAAAGGAACTGCGTACATTTCCGCTATAATCGTTCCCAACTTTTCATCCGAAACAGCTTCTTGTTTAAACAGAACTTCTTCCAGAGAAAGTTTTTCGGACTGCGCTTTTTTTTCAAATGCAAGCAAGGCTTTTTCCTTTATCAGTCCAGCTTCAAGAAGTTTTTTCTTTAAAAGATTTGTATCTATCTGCATTTTGTTTTTTTAATTTTTGTTTTTGTTTTATTCTATAGGGAATTATAGCACGAAATTGGCTTAAAATGAAGGTCTTTTCTCGGGCACAGTGCTTTTTTTGGGGGAGTTTTCTTCTTCCGAAAGTCCCGAGGATTTTTTATATGTTTTTGGGCCAAAATCAATAATAAAATAAACCATGATAACGAGTTCGAAAAACATCTAAATCCCTCTCGATACCGAGATTCTCATGATGGCAAAAATGTAAAATCGCAGACACAAGCCAAAAACAAGCAGAAAATCCCCGAGGAGAGAAAGCACTCGCATTCACCCTTGACCTGTCATTCCCACCCAGCCATTGGCGGCGTAAACTCCGGCGGGAATTTATGCCATTTGTAAAACCTCCCCATAGATCCCTGCCTCCCATTCAGAGGCCATTCAGAGGCGGGTATTGACGGGCTGACTTGCAAAGCGAGGGGCTCTTCTCAATATCCTACCCCGCTGATCAAAATCGCGAATATGAATTTTTGACCAGAAAAATAAAAAAACGATAACTAAAAAGTCGCCACAATAAACATGTAGGCGACTTTTTGATTGATTAGTCTAAAATCACTAACTATTTAGAATATTCCTCATAAGCTGCACTTACTTTTTGTGTTAATTCTTTAAGCTTATCCTGGTCCCTAGCTATAGAATAATCAGACATCTCTCTATACTCAGATTCGTATTCATCCAATATAGCGATATATTTGTCTTTTTTTACCTTTAAGGCATAATCTGCTTCATGAGAACCATCACGAGGCTTGTCGTCTTTTATTAATTCTCTATTCATTGCGAGTTCAGCTTCGAATTGTTCTCTCAACTTTGCGACGTAAGTATTGCCAAACAATGGCTCAGCATCGATCATCAACTGCGAAACGGCCTTCTGTCCAGCCTTTAAAGATATAGCTCTGTAATCATCAAATAATTTAACAACCTCATCTATTTCTTTATTCATTTTATCTGTTAACCTTGTCGCCCCAGCCTCGTATGAATATGGAGTTTTCCAATTTCGAGGGAGCATCATGTCGTAAATTTCCATTTTTGTAACAGACAAAATAAGCTGGTCGACTTTCTTGCTTGCCTCATAATGAGCATTGATAACATCTTTATTATTAGTCTCTAAAGCACTCTGCTTTGAATCGTCGAGAGCCTTCTTGGCCTCAAATAATACTTGTGATATGTAATTATATGTCTCAATGACAGATTTTACCTCGGCTTCTGTTTGCATAATATTATCAACATCTTCTTCAAAAGGCTTTATACCATTGTATTGATTACGCTCTAATTCCCCAGCCGCCTCCAAAACAGACCTCCCCTTCATCCCAGCCATATTTCTCTCAATGTATTCCAATTCATCTGAAATATATTTTTCAACATTAGCTGGCGCAACTTTTAGCTTACTGGTTTGTTCCTTAACAAACCTATCGCGCTGTTCGATAATCCTCTTCTTAGCCTCACCCCCCTTTTTTAAAGCAGCTTCCTTCATTTGTTGAGCCCTATTCACCAAGGACTTACTCTTGTCTAAAGGATTAACTGGTTTGTCTTTCCCTCCCATTTTGTCTGTCATTTTTGTTTTGGTTAATTTTTATTTTGACTGACGTTAGCATTATAGCACTTTAAAGACTGGAAGTCAAATCGCTGTTATTGTCCGAATCCAGAGGGGTTTTTGGAATTTTGGGATTTTAAGATTGCGAAAATGCCCACGCAGATTATCCCAAATCCGACCCATTGATAAACTGTGGGAAATTCATTCAAAAAGATTATCGCAAAGAGCAAACTCAATGCCGGATATCCTCCCACGCTGATCAAAATTGCCTTGCTGACCTCCATTCTGCGAAGTCCTCCATACCAGAGAGCTTTGGAAATACCATAAATCAAAAGCCCGCTTACAAGCATGTAAAAATAATAATCATTCACATAACTCTTAAAGTCTCCAAATGAATATGTTTCGAAAAACAGGCTTATCATGAGCAAAATCGCTCCCCCAAAAAGGCTTCTCAAACAAATTATCACCGGAATTGTCGTTTCTTTCAGCGCTTTTTTTGCGAAAATGTTTCCGATCGGATAAAACATTGTTCCTGCAATTATAAGAAAATCCCCGATATTTACTCCGGAAGTGCCGTTGTAAACTATAAAAGAAGTCCCGATTATCACTTGGATGGCGCCTAGGACTTTTGCGAAAGTGATTTTTTCGTATTTTATTATCGCGTAAATCAGAAGCGTAAAAACTATTTCGGATTGCAAGAGGATGCTCGTGTTTATCCCAGAAGTAAGACTTCCTCCCGTAAAAATGAAAAGAGACGGGATTATGATTATAAAAACCGTCACCGCTGAGATGTATTTAAGAGCTTTTTTGTTTTTGAATTGTGAAATTTGTTTGGTGAATATGAGATACAAGAGAGATGAAATTCCGGCGATCAAAGTCGCTATCGCCACAAATAAAATTGGCGGCATTTGCTTGGAAGCGTACGCCACCACTATCGGAAAAAGCGCGTATACAACTGTTTCTCCGAAAACCATCAACTCGCCCAATCTTTCTTCCGAGATTTTTTTCAAAATGAAAATTTTTATAAAATTGCGGAGGTATTTTAGACGAAAGTGTTGTACAATACGAAGGTAAATTTTGATACTTTTTATTTTTTGATTTTTGATTTATGCAATATTTTTTGGTCGATTCGGATATAAGAGGCGGGCATGCAATTATTTCCGAACCTGAAACTATTCATCAAATAAAAACGGTCCTGAGGTCAAATGTCGGCGATGAGTGTGTTTTGATTGATGGGAAAGGTCTGAAAGCAAAGGCAATAATCGAAAATTTCGATAAAAGAAGTGTGATTATGAAACTTTCCGAGCATGAAAAAATCGAAGAGAAGAAGTTCAAAATTCGGCTGTATATAGCTATTTCAAAGAAGCCGGCAACTTTTGAATTGATTTTGCAGAAGGCGACGGAACTCGGAGTGGACGAAATAATTCCGTTGGTGACGGACAGATGCCAAGCTCGCGAAATTCGCAATCAAAAAAGACTTTTATACATTATCAAAGAAGCTACCGAACAGTGCGAAAGGGTTTTTTTGCCGAAATTGCATGATGCGCTGAAATGGAAGGATTTTTTTGGAAATAAGCCGGATGGAGTGATTTTGACGGGAGATGCGAGGATGTATGATTTTAAATTGATGGAATTTAAACCGAAGAAAAATGAAGATATAAATTTGGTGATAGGACCGGAAGGAGGGCTGACCGATAAAGAGCTTCTGGAGGTGCGCGAAATGGGTGGGAAAATTTTTATTTTGGGGAAAAATGTTTTGCGAATGGAGACAGCCGCTATCGCTTCAATGACTGTTATATATTTACTTTGATAAAAAGGGAAATTCACGGAAATTTTGTGAGTCTCACCCCAGATATTTGGCTATCAACCTTCCCGTGAAGTGAGTTGCTATTATCACCAATATCGCCGTGAACAAATGTTCCAAGATAGGCTTTATAGGATTTTCACTTGCCTCCTTGGAAGTTATGTAAGTGAGAAGGCATAAAGAGCTCAGCCCCCAAACTATACTCACTATCATCGCGATATTTAAGGAAAACAAAATCACCGGGATAGTAAAAGTAAGCGCAAAAAAGAATTTTGCCAAAAATGTGGCAATTGTTGATTCCCAAACAGCTTTTTGACTGGTTCCTTTCTGGGAT
>JAQVVS010000078.1 GCA_028698865.1 Candidatus Altimarinota bacterium
TTTTCTAATCTCAAAGTTAGTTTCATAAAAACTCCTTAAAAACTCTAACAATAAAATTTTATCACCTGCCAAATGGCGGACATTTGTGCGGCGACACGGATTTTGAAAAAATTTCTAAAAAAGCCAGTTATATTACTCCTGTTCCCGGTGGAGTCGGGCCAATGACAGTGGCGTGTTTGATGGAAAATACTGTGAAAGCCGCCAAAAGACTAAATAATTACCAATAAATTAACCATAAAAATATATGTGCGGAGTCGTTGGAATATATGGGAATGATTATGTCGCCCAAGAAATGTATGACGCTTTGATCGCTTTGCAACATCGCGGGCAGGACGCTACCGGAATGATCACTTACGACTCGAATATTTTTCACACAAGAAAAGATCTGGGATTGGTTAGAGATGTTTTTCACACAAGGCACATGGCAAAATTGACCGGATATGTCGCTATCGGACATACAAGATATTCCACTGTCGGAGGAGGAAGCGTGGAGGACGCTCAGCCCTTTTTGGCGCAAGCTCCATATGGCGTGATGCTCGCTCACAACGGAAATGTTTTCAATTCTTACGAGCTAAAAGAGGAACTTTTCAAAAAAGATCATCGCTTGGTAAATTCGAGCTGTGATGCCGAAATTATTTTGCATTTATTTTCGAAATCTTTGACAAAGCAATTAACAAAAGGAGGAGACGAAGTGACTCCCGAGCTTTTATGGGAAGCCGTAAAAAGTGTTTACGACCGATCAAAAGGCGCTTACAGCGTAGTTTCTTATATCGCAAAACAAGGAATGATTGCTTTCAGAGATCCTCATGGGATCCGTCCTCTACTTTTCGGGAAAAGGGAAAACGGGCTTACCACAGATTATATTTTTGCTTCCGAATCGATTGTTTTGGATGTTTTGGGATTTGAATTTGTAAGTGATGTAGGAGCGGGTGAAGCGATTTTTATTGATGAAAAAACTCGCACCGTTCACAGAAAACAAATTATGGAAAAAACACATACTCCTTGCATATTCGAATATATTTATTTCGCGAGACCGGACTCCGTTTTGAATGGAATTTCCGTTTACAAAGCGCAACTTAGAATGGGTGATAAGTTAGCTGAAAAAGTGAAAGAAGCAAACCTGGATATTGACATAGTGATGCCCGTCCCCGATTCCGCGAGAACCGCCGCGATGCAGGTTGCCGAGAAATTGGGCCTAAAATATCGTGAAGGAATGGTTAAAAACAGATATATCGGAAGAACATTTATCATGCCCGGCCAAAAAATTCGCAAAAAATCCATCAGGTACAAGCTAAATCCGATGAGGATGGAAATTGAAGGGAAAAAGATTTTGCTTGTTGACGACAGCATTGTTCGCGGAAACACTTCCAAACAAATTATTCAAATGGTTAAAAACGCCGGCGCGGAAAAAGTTTATCTAGGAATCTTTTCTCCTCCAGTCGTGAGTCCTTGTCTTTACGGATTGGATATCCCGACCAGAGCGGAGCTTATTGCGTCGAGTCATTCCGTTGAAGAAATCCGCAAATTTATCGGTGCGGACGCCTTGATTTACAATGATGTCCCTGCGATTTTCGATTCTTGCAAAGCCGGAAATCCGAAAATAAAAGATATGTGCATGGCTTGTTTTGATGGTGAATATAAAACTGGCGATATAGATGAAGAAGTTTTGAAAAAAACCGCTGATGATAGGATGAAAGACAAAGTTTGTGGAAAAATCGAAGATGAGTTTGCGCTGATGGATGAAGGTGAAAAATCTTCAGAGCCTCCAAAAGAACAACTCAATTTAGTATAACTTAATTTTCTGGCATGAAAAAAATATTACTCATAGGCAATGGGGCGCGTGAGCATGTTATTGCTGAAACTTTGAAAAAAAGTAGACATGAAGTTGAGTTATTTGTTGTTGGAAAGACTAAAAATCCGGGACTCGCGGGCTTGGCAAAAGAATATTTATTGGCTGACGTGACGGATAAAGACGCTATCCGCGATTTTGCTTTGCGAATGAGTCCTGACTTTGCGATTCTCGGTCCGGAAGCTCCGATTGCGGCTGGGATTGCGGACACTTTATTGCAATTGGAAATCCCGAGCGCATCTCCTTTGCAGACTGTTGGAAGGCTTGAATCTTCGAAATCTTTTACCAGAGACTTGCTTGAAAAATATAAGATTGAGGGGAATCCGAAGTTTAAGGTTTTTGTGGCGGACATAGGTCTTGAAGAATTTTTTGCGGAATTGGGAGAAGATTTTGTGGTGAAGGCTGATGGGTTGAAAGGCGGAAAAGGGGTAAAAGTTTCTGGAGATCACTTGAATGGAGTGGGCGAAGGATTGGCTTATGCTAGAGAATGTTTAGCTGAAGGTGGAATGGTGGTAGTGGAAGAAAAATTAATAGGGCAGGAATTTTCTTTGATGAGTTTTTGCGATGGCGAACATACTGCTGAAATGGTGCCGGTCCAAGATCACAAGCGCGCCTATGAAGGCGACAAAGGACCAAACACTGGCGGGATGGGATCGTATTCTTGCGCGGATGGATCACTCCCCTTTTTGGTGGAATCTGATTTGAAAAAAGCGGCAGAGATTACTCGTAAAGTTGCAAAAGCTTTGTTTGATGAAACTGGCGTTTATTTCAAAGGCGTGATGTATGGAGGTTTTATCGCTACAAAAAACGGAGTGAAGTTGATAGAATACAATGCTCGTTTCGGAGACCCAGAGGTGATGAATGTTTTGCCAATAATGAAAACCGATTTCGTAGACCTTTGCGAAGCGATAGTGAACAAAAATCTTGATCAGATAAAAGTTGAATTTGAAGCCAAATATACGGTATGTAAGTATCTCGTTCCAAATGGCTATCCAGATAAAAGTGTGGCTGGAGAAAAGATAGAAATTGGCAATATTCCAGAGGGTGTAAAAGCGTATTATGCGTCTGTGGATTTGAAAGACGATGGCCTTTATTTAAGTGGATCTCGCGCAATCGCTTTTGTGGGGATCGCGGATACGCTCGAGGAAGCGGAGAGTCTTGCTCAGAGCGCGGTAGGAGCCGTCAAAGGTCCTGTGTTTTACAGAAAAGATATTGGGACGGCGGAATTGATTGGAAAAAGAATTGATATGATGAAGGAATTAAGGAACCTCTAAGAAACGTGTTCTGCTCGCCGTACCTAGCACTTTGAATTTGGCGACTTTTTTGCGAAGAGTTTTTAGAACTTCTTTTGTTTTTGGATTTTCCGGAGATCCATCAAAATCCAAATAGAAAATGTAATCTCCGAATTCTTTTTTGGTGGGTCGGGATTCTATTTTCGTGAGGTTTATTTTTGCCTTTGCGAAATCTTCTAAAACAATAAAAAGACTTCCGGGAGAATCTTTGTCAAAGTGAAACGCGATTGAAGTTTTTTGATTTTTTGAATGCTCTGTACTATTTTTTTGAACAGGCTTTTTGGCTGTGTAATCGCCTTTTTCGATAACTATGAATTTCGTAGAGTTGGAATTTTCATCCTCTATATTTTCTGCTGTAATTTTTAAATCGTAATTTTGAGCCGCCTGTTTTGATACTACTACCGCCAAAGATTTATCATTTGAAAAAATCAATTTTTCGATTGCGGAAACTGTGGACGGATATGCTTCTTTATCTGCGGTCGCGAAATGTTTTTTGAGATATTTTTTACTTTGATTCAACGCTTGCTCATGTGAAATTATTTTTTGAATGTCCGCGGGTTTTGAAAACGGCAGAATTGCCAAACAATGATGAATAGGCAACTCCAGAGAAGAAACGATATGAACTTTTTTCGTGAACAAATTATCTAAAGTTTCCCTGATTGTTCCATCCAATTTATTTTCTATCGGAATGATTCCTTTGGCGACTTTTCCCTGTTTTACCAATTCAAAAACTTCCTCGATTGTCTTGGTATAGAATTTTTGGGATAGATTCCCTCCTCCGCGGGAATGACACAGGTCTGGGGACTGACAGTTTTCCAGATATTTTGTAGCGGCCAAGTCGGAAAAAGTGTCCTTCGGGCCTAGAAGTGCTATGCAATTTTTGCTTGGGAAAATCTTCTTTTCTATTTTTTCTTTATATTGTTTTCTGCTCCGACTCTCAATCAATTCATCTATCAAAAACGAACTATCTTTGTATGCTTCGTGTGCGTATTCCCCCAGATATTTATTGGTTTTCGCAAAATATTTTTTGAATGAATTCAAATCTTTTTTCCCAATTATTTCAATTAGATTTTCAACAGTCTTTTTGTAATTGTTCAAAAACTTCAAATTGTAAGGATTTTGCATTTGCATATTTCCATAGAGTCCGGCGTCTTGATCCAAAATTCTAGCCGAAGACATCACTTTAAGTTCCGAAGCTTTGGAAATGAATGGCAAAATTTCCTTTACAGGAAGCCCCGTGAGCCTCAGTCCGTCCGCACAGGTTATCTCAACAAAATGAATCAAATCTTGAGCTATCGCCATAATTTGATCGTGCTCTTTTGGTGTCATCACTTTTGTAATCGCACCGTTTTTATCCAAAAATTCTTTCATCCATTTGTACCATTTTCCTGATTTTTTAGTTGGGCAAATGAGCACTGTTTGCCCAAAAACAGGATTGCTATTTCCAAACATCGGATGCATTCCAAAAACTTCCACAACACTCTTTGCTTTCATCATTTCAGAAATGGGAATTTCTTTTATAGAGGTAAAATCTGTTATCGCGCTCCCCTTTTTCATGCACGGCAAAACCTCTTTTATCACCTCAACCGTTTTGTCTATTGGCACGGAAATAATCGTGATGTCCGACTTTTTCGCCACTTCTTTGTTTGAAATTTTTGTTTTCAAATCCGAAATCAAAACTTCCAATCCCCTTTCTCTAAAAAAATCCGCGAAAAGTTTTCCCATTCGCCCATTCCCTCCGATAATCCCTATTGACGGAGCG
>JAQVVS010000079.1 GCA_028698865.1 Candidatus Altimarinota bacterium
TTCCACCTCGGTAATATTAGGATACCCATGAAGATGAAGCGAAATCAAAACTATTGCAAGAAAAACTTTTGTAAACGATGTCCTGGCACAAAAATCAGTCTACGATGTCTTGGCACTCAACAATTAGTCATAGCTGGGTGCGAACCAAAAGTGTAATATCGGACTGCAATTTCTTTAACCGCATCGATTGCAGGTTGAGTAAAACTGCCAGCAACAACGAATGCTTTTATTCTTGAGTAATCCCCAAAAGCGTATTCTTGTTTTACCCACTCGACGTATTTCATCACTTGTTCAACTGATTCACGTTCTGCTATATCACGCTTTAGCTCCAGGATCAGAAAATCTCCTAAGGTGTCGTATCCTCCAGGTAAATCCGATAGGTACCTGTATCCAAAGATGTCCATTTTGTCGACATATATCAATGGTTTAAATGGAGAAGCGATTACTTGGTGCGAAATGTAGTCCCATTTCCCGAAGATATTGCTTTCCGGTTTTCTATTTGCAAGTGCATCTACCAAACCACATTCGAGAGCCATTTCATGCCTGAGCACTCCGCTTGGATCGACGCACAAATCCATTATTTCTTTTGATGTCATTTGATATGTCCCTGAAATTTTTTGTTTTATAACAATGTGCGTTGTATTACAGTGCGCAAAATGTGCGGAAATGTCCTTCAGTGCTGAGCGGTTTCTGAATATTATATGGTTACGAAGGGCTTTGTTTTCATTGTCGTCAAGTTTTATAAAAGATACGTTTTGCATCGCACGCAGCATGCGAAATTGTTCAGGAGCAGAGCCTAAAACGTCATCCATATCGATACCCTCTAAAAAAAAAGCTGGAGAAGGTGAAAATGTGCATAACCATCTTAAAGAAGGGCTTTCAAGCCCCTTGTCATAAAGAAGATTTATTTTTACATTTTCATAAGCGAAAGTTTTTGGTGTCGATGCTTGAGGATAATTTTTGTATTTGCAATCATTGCCAACATTTACAAGTTCTCCAACCCCATAAATCTTTCTCTTTTGAAAAAAATAAACATTATCCCCGGCTTTCATGCTTAAAAAGTCACAAAACGTTGCTTCATTTGGAATTCCCCAGTGTCCCCTCGGCTCAGATATGACTGTTGAGTAAACACCATCTTCGATGCATTGCTTCATCGTTCCTGTGGCACCAATCAAAAAAATATATCCTGCCATTTTAGTGTTCCCCCAAAACAGCAAGCACCTTTTCAACACATCCCTGCAAATTACTTTTTAATTCTTTTTCCCAGAAATGCATAGAGGTCCAACCGGCTTTTTCTAATTTACAATCGTTCCGGGCATCTCTTCGAATGTTTTCTTCGATTTTTTCTATCCAGTAGTCTTTGTTCGATTGCAATTTTTCTTTACGGTTCTCCCAATCATGACCATGCCAAAATTCGCCATCGACAAAAATCGCGACCTTATTTTTTGTGATCGCGATGTCAGGCGAACCCGGTAGATCACGGTAGTTTCTTCGGTAGCGAATACCCCTATGCCATAACTCTTTAGCTAAAGCGGTCTCTGCTATCCCTTTTTTTAATTTAACATTGCTCATACGTTTAGAAATTTCAGGTGTCGTTACGAATTTTGGATGTTTTATTTTTCATCACCAAACTCATTGTATCAGTATGAGTTCCCTCACAAAAAATCGATACGGATAAATACTCTCAATAGTTTTTCGTGGTAGTGGAGGAGTAATCCGTTCCAATGTTTGGAGCGTTTTCTGTTCGATCTATGGGCCACGATATATTTTTGATTGATCAAATGATATAACACTCTCATAATTCGATAGGTGACTTCGTTTATAGCATTTTGTTATTTTGTCCTTTGGTTACTCTTGACCGTTATTCGATTATTCCTGGTCGTGTTGCAAGCGGGCTTTCTTACGCTGAAGATCGATCACATTGTTTGGATCCATTGCAATACTTTCTGCAGTATCTGTTTTCTTTCCTGAGGAGGCAACTCGATCGTGTTCGATTTCAAAGAAAAGGCTTTCTATTTTCCTTTGATCATCAAAGATTTGGTGTTTTTCTAATTGTGCACGTATATAAGTGTTATTCAGCCAAAAACTCTGCTTAGTCATTTTTCTTCCATCTGGTAACTCAAGTGTATCATGTGAATCTTTCGCGTGTGGCCGAACGTGGCAAACGCTATTGTCGGACGCATTGGGGAGGTTATTGAAATTTCGTTTTCCAGAATTCCAAATTTTGACACCCTCTTTTAAAACCGCGACGGTTTTCTCCCAAACTTTTTTTACTTCATCTAGGGCAGACTCTGGTAAATTCCAAAAAATCAAATCATCGAATACCAAAGAATCGTCCTTTTGGAAACGAAAAACAACAAAAAGAAATTTCGTCTGTTCCAGCATATTTTTGAATTCGCATGTATCCCAGTCTTCTGAAACGATTTTTTTAAAGTCGAATGCAGGAAATGACATGCTTTCTGTTATCGAACCATTTTTGTTTATGCGAACCGTCTTTGGGACTATGTTAGCTTTTTTGAACTCGTCCGATGCGGAAACTTTTCCATTGATTCCAAGCATACGAGCTAGAAGCAGTTCGTTTACATTTTTTGCATTGGTCTTTATTTTAAATTCCTTGGATAATGACTCTTGTGTCCTGCCGATGTAGGGGGCAGCTTTTTCGATGATGTAACTTTCAAGGCTTGTGTTTTCTATAAGAGCGGGGTCTTTGATTATGGATTCATTTATTTTTTCACTAAAAATATAGCTGTTGAGTATTTCTGTCATATAAGATTGTTTCAGTGAGTATGCCCGTTGTTTCGCAGGAATTTTTGAAAACGGCTGTTTACGCGTAGTACTAGAAGTATTGCCTTTCGTACAAGCGCCGAGGTAAAGCGTGTCTCCCTCTGATATAGTATGGGCTGATCCCTCCCTGATCTTTTCGATTATTTTTTTCCAGTCACTCTTGATTACTACCAAATCCTTTTCAGGAAAACAGAACAAAGTGGCTTCATCTATCGTTATATCCCCTTTATCACTGTCATCTTTGTATTCATATGACATTAGGAGTATCGTTTCACACTTCTGCCAAAAACTGCTAGTGAAGAAAGTCTTCTTGTGTTCCTCCATGTAGTCGATCATGTTGCAAACTAAACGTTCTTTGGCACGAATCCCTTTTCTCGTTCGTATAAAGGGATTTGTTTTCAATTCTACCCTAGCTTGAGGAAAATCTGGTTCGGATGTATTGTTTATTTTATAACCGAACCAAGATTCTTCAAGGATACTGCCAACAGCGCCTTTTCCAGTTTTGAGCCTGTTCGTTTTATCTATGCAACGGAGTGGGATCCCTATAGCTTCTCTTGCTCTCTCCAGCACTTGTTTTTTTGTACGATATTCCGGTTTGGGCATGGAATCTCACACCCCCTATTTTTTGAAAATTTAGGTTCCCCTTGATCTTTCATGCCGTTATGGTAAAATCGATTTCGATTTTTGAGATATCCAATATGTATCATCAAAAATAAATGAAAGCAACCGTGTTCTTTCAGAATGGGTGGGTAGAGTAGAATATGGAAAAAAAACTTTGCGAGTTGTTTGCTGGTGTCGGCGGATTCCGGCTCGGTCTAGAAAAATCTTCATCAGATTGGGAAACTGTGTGGTTTTCTCAATGGGAACCAGGGAAAAAGAATCAGTGGGCTCATGACTGTTATGTTTCACATTGGGGT
Organism: Candidatus Altimarinota bacterium; assembly: GCA_028698865.1. Taxonomy (GTDB): domain Bacteria; phylum Patescibacteriota; class Gracilibacteria; order UBA1369; family LOWO2-01-FULL-3; genus CAINDQ01. Next base: position 3,702 of record JAQVVS010000079.1, read on the forward strand.
GACGTTGACGAGTTCACGGGAATAGACATAGCTTTAGTAGATAAAAAACTTATACCAGATCATACTTTGCTTGTTGGTGGGTTCCCGTGTCAGGATTATTCGGTTGCGAGGCCTCTGCCTGGCAGCACCGGGATCGAAGGCAAAAAAGGTGTACTTTGGTGGCAAATCAAAGATACTCTGAAAATGAAGAACACACCGTTCATTTTACTTGAAAACGTTGATAGGTTGCTGAAATCTCCTGCTTTGCAGAGAGGAAGAGATTTTGGTGTCATGTTGGCATGCCTCGCTGAGATGGACTACAATGTCGAATGGCGTGTTGTGAATGCTTCAGATTATGGCGGTGCCCAAAGAAGAAAAAGAGTCTTTTTATTTGCTTATAAAAAGTTAACAAATTATGGAGAACAGATATCAAGAATACCTGTTCGAGATGTGATCAAAAGAGAGGGGTTCTTTGCGAAATCTTTTCCTTTACAAGCAATTGGCAATATATCAGAGGTAGATTTAAACGGTTATGAAATAGTAACAATTTCCGAGGACTTTAAGTTTACTTTTGAAAATTCTGGTTATATGAGAGATGGCCATATATATACTACTAAAGTAACAGCAGCATATGAACCCCCTATCCCTTTGAGGCAATTACTGGAAAAAAATGTTCCCGAGAAGTTTTTTTTAAATGGTAACAATGAAAAATGGAAATTTTTGAAAGGTGCTAAAAAATTAAAGAGGGTCAGTAAGTCAGGTCATGAATACATTTTTTCCGAGGGACCTATAGCTTTTCCTGATGATATCGACCAACCAGCAAGGACGATACTCACTTCTGAATCAAGTTTGAATAGGAGCACACATGTTATCCAAGACCCTGAAAATGGCAGATTTAGATTGATAACACCACTGGAAGCGGAACGTATCCAGGGATTTGACGATGATTGGACAAATACAGGAATGCCTGAAAAGTTCAGATATTTCTGCATGGGCAACGCATTGGTAGTCCCGATGATCACAAGGATGGGCAAGGAATTAAATTTTATGATCGAGAATGAGTAAATTGTTTTTTTCTTGAAGGGGCACTAGTTTGAAATATGAAACGGGTAATACTCAAACTCCTGCCCTTTTTTTTGAGTTTACAGGTAGTAGAAAAAGTACTTTCTTGGAAGGCCGTGTGGAATTAGTTTCTTAGAGCTAACAAAAAAAAACA
>JAQVVS010000080.1 GCA_028698865.1 Candidatus Altimarinota bacterium
AATTCGTTGCTTATGGCGAGAGGAAGAATTCCGGCAATGGTTGTAACGGTTGTCATTATTACTGGTTCGAATCTGGATCTGGCTCCTTCTAAAATGGAGGCTTTTAATTCAATTCCTTTTTGGCGGTTTTCGTTGATTCGATCTATTAATACGATTGCGTTATTTACGACTACTCCTGCGAGTGCTACTACTCCCAAGAATGCTGGGAATGATAAATTTAGTCCAATAATCATTAATCCGGGGAAGACTCCTATTAATGCCATTGGGAGGGTCAACATGATTATCAGGGTTTGTCTAAAGGAATTGAATTCCATGATTATGCAAAAGGCTATTAAAATTACTCCTATAATCATTGATTTGTAGAGATCCATAAATGATTCATTGATGCTTTCTAAATCTCCTCCAAATGAAATCTCATAGTCTTCAGATATTTTAATTTTATCTATTTCTGATTGTAATTGTTTAGTTGTTTCTACTGAGTTAAAGCCTTCGTTGATTCCGCTGGTTACTTTTATTACTCGTTTTTGATCTTCTCTGGAGATAGAATTTGTACTTTGGGTGAATTCGTATGAAGCTATTTCTGCCAATGATAAAGAATATCCTTTTGGAGAGTTAATTTTTAAATTTTCTATATCTGAAAATGATAAATTGGTTCGGCTATTTTTTTGAGGTAAGTTATATTTTACGATTATATCAATGTCTTGATTGTTTAATTTTACGCTGGTGGATTTTGTTCCTTGAATAATCGATCTTATTGTTGTTGCTACTTGAGGAGCGGAAAGTCCGTGCATGGCCAAAGCGTCTTTATTTAGGGTGAATTTGAATTCGTTTAAGCCTTGTTCTAAGCTTGATTCAACATTTTTTGTAGAAGAATTTTCTTTGAAAATATTTTCAACTTGTAATGTTATTTTTTCCAATTCATTTAAGTCTTTACCGCTAATTTTAGCTGTAATGGCAGCATCTTTTGGAGGTCCTTCGGATATTTGGCTTATAGAAACTTTTGCTTCTTTGATGTTTTTAAATTCTTCTTCGAGAGAATTGGCGAGTTCATAACTTGTTTTTTCTCGACTTTCTTTATCTGTAAGATTTACGGTAATGTTTGCGATGTGGGAATTTTTTTGATTAACGTTGGCGCTGATTCCTTCTGACATGGCAGGGGATTCATTTGAGCCGATAGTTGTTAAGAAATTTTCTATTTCAGGGATTTGATAAAGTCTTTTTTCGATTTTTTCTGTCAAAGCGATGGTTTTTTCGATGGATGTTCCAATAGGATTTTCAATTCTTACGATAAAGTATCTTTGATTTGTTTGTGGAAACATTTCGGTCTTTAGCAGCCCTGTTATCGGGAGCGCAAGACTTGTAAAAAATAAACTTAATATAATTATTATCAGGCTTATTCTTGCGATTTTTTTGTTTAATAAAGCTTTATTCAAAATTTCCAATTTGTTTTCTATCTTTTCAAAAATAGGCTCCATGAAATTTGTTTTGGCTCGTTCTTTTTGGCTATCAATTATTCTGGAAGCGATTGATGGGGTTATTGTTAATCCTAAAAACAAAGATCCGAATAATGTTGCTGAGATAACTATTGGAAGGGTTCTTAAGAATTCTCCTATAATTCCTGAAACTAAAAGCATTGGGAAAAATGCAAAAACAGTGGTGAGAGTTCCTGCTATTAGTGGCCATCGGTATGTGTAGACTGTTTTAATTGCGGCGTCTTTGGAGTTAAGTCCTTTTTTGATGTTGTCATGGATTCCTTGCATGATCACAATTGAGGTATCAACCATTATTCCCAAAGCTATTACCATTGAAAAAAGTGAAAGGCTGTTTATGGTTAAATCCATAAATTCCATTATTGAGAATGTAATGAAGAAAGTTAGTGGCACCATTATTCCCGCTATAATTCCAGCTCGTAAACCTAAAGCAAGAAACATAATAATTATTACGAGAAAAATTGTGGCAATTCCATTTTCCGTTAGTACTCCGAGATCTTCTTTGATGAACATTGAATTGTCGTTGCTGACTGCTATTTGGACATCTTTTGGAATAATATTTTTTTCTTGTAGCTTTGTTATTTCGGCCTTGGTGGTTTCTACTATTTTTAAAATGTTTCCTCCTTCTTTTTTATGAATTTGTAGAGAAACGGCTGGTAATGATTTTTGTCCTAGTAGTGATAATTTTGTGATTATGTTTTGTTCTGGATATCCTTTTTTAACCTTTGCAATATCTTTTAAAAGAATTGGAGTTTGAGTTGGGCCTGCTACAAATAAGGGGAGGGACTGGATATCTTCTAGAGTGGAATATCTGTTGTCTATTCGAATTGAATAGTTTAATTGGTCCAATGTGACTATTCCTAGTGGTAAATTTAAATTTGAATATTTTATGAGATTTGAGATTGTTTGAAGGTCGAGGCCGTATTGTTCTATTTTTGATTGGTCAATTGTTACGTGAATTTCTTCGATTTGTTCGCCGACGATTGTTGCTTTTGAGACTCCGCTGATTTTTTCCAAATATGGTTTAATATTTTCAGCTATTTTGCTTAATTCCGTCATGGATTTGTCTCCCATGATTGAATAAGTGATTATGGCAAACTCATTCGCTTCGATTCTCATAGCATTTGGAGTGGAAGCATCTTCAGGAAGTTCTGATTTGATTTTATCTACAGAGTCTTTTAATTCTTGGATGGCTTTGTCTATGTTTTTTGAAGTTTCGAATTCAATAACTATTAAAGAAACGCTAAATCCAGATTCTGAAGATAGCGATTTAATTCCGGAGATTGTGCTTATTTCTTTTTCAAGAGGTTCTGTAATCAAGGATTCTACGTCTAAAGGACTTGCTCCAGGAAGAAAGGTGGAAACTGCTCCCATGGGAATATTTATTTCGGGCTGAATTTCCCTAGGCATAGTCATGACTGAAAATAATCCCATAATTGTTATGGCGATTATTAAAACCCAAGTTACGGGTCTTTTATTTATGAGAAATGTCCAGAAAGAGTCTTTGAATTTCTCTAATTTTTGTGATTCATTTTCCATTTAATTTATTTTTTTATCGTTACTATTTCATTTTCTTCTAAAGTGCTGTTTGGGCTTGAGACCAATTGTTCAGATCCTTTTAGTCCTGAAGTAATTTCAATATAAGTTCCTATTATTTCGCCGATTTCCACTTTTACAAATTCGACTTTATCGTCATTGATTATTTTCACGAATTGGCCTTCATTGTTGTTGTAAAGGCTGTTTAGAGGGATGAAGATTTGATTTGTGGTTATCGGAATTTCGATTTTGACCAAACTTCCTAGTGGGATATTTCCTGTGTTATTCGCTGTAATTTCGATATTTATTTTTTTGGTGTAATCGTTAATTGAGGGATTGATGGAAGTTATTTTCCCTGAAATTTTCTTTGATCCGTAAGTGATATCTACGGATTGATTTAATGTTAAAAATTCAATTTCTTTTGAATTTACAGCTGTTTTAATTAAAAGAGTTTCTGGATCTTCTACTTTTGCGACTGGTTGGCCGAGGGAGACAAAATTATTTTTAGTGGCTGAAAGTTCGGTTATGATTCCTTTTATAGGCGATGTTATATTTTTTTGGTTGTTTGAGAGTTCTGCCATTTTTGCGGCTGAGTCTAGTTGTAAAATTTGGGTTTGTAGGCCAATATTTTGTAATTCTGCGGCATTAGTGGAAATTTCAAATTGTTTTATAGCGATTTCGTATTGTTTTTCAGCTGCGAATATGGCGAATTCCAATTGAGTTTTTTGAGCTTCGAAACTTACTTCTAAAATATCTAGGCCGTTGTCGGCTTGTTTCAGGCCATCTTTTATTGATTTTATATTGCTTTCGAGTGTGGATTTTTGAGTTTTTGCTTCTGCGAGGAGTGAATTTATTTCTTTCATGGCGGCTGAAAGGTCTGAATATGGAGGATCATTTTGCGTAAGTTGATCCAGTGTTTCTAAAATTGTCGCTTTTTGAGTTTCGAGGGATGAAATTGTTTTTTCCAGCTTGGATAATGTGTCTTCCAGTGTATTTTTGGTGTTTTTTGTTGAATTTCTCGTGATTTTTGCGCCGGAGTATTGTTCGTCGTATATATTTTCCGCGTTGTATCGAGAATTTATTGCGTTTTGATAAGATTCATAAGCGGTTTTTACTCCTAGCGCGGAAATTTCAATCGTGCGAACGGAGGAGTCTCCTGTTATAAATTGGGAGGTCCTTGATAGGTCCAGAGTTTTTAATGCTGTTTCGTATTGGATTTGAGAAATATCTGTTGAAAGAGAGTCTCCAAGCGTCATCAAAATAGTTCCTTTATTTACTGAAGATCCGTTTGAAACTCTCATTGATGAAACTTTTCCGTTTGTTTGTGGCATTACGTATGCTGAATCTTTGGCTGTCGCTATTGCGCTTTTTGTTAAAATTATCGAAAGATTTTCTTTGGATAAATCTAAAATTTCTATTTCGGCAGTGGGTTGAATGATTGATGCTCTTGCGATTTTTTCGTCCGTTACAAAACGAGCTATTTTTTGCGATTTACCAAAATTATCTATAAACGAGCATCCGGAAATAAAAGTTGTGCTTAAAATTCCAATTAAAAATATGGCTATTTTTTTATTCATAAAATTTATGTTTTTAGTTAAATGGAGGCGGATTATGGACTTTATTTGACTGATTGTCAATTACAAAGCTTTATTTTATTATGATTGGCTTTTTATTTAGGAATATCCGCTTTCTGATTGGGCTCAGCG
>JAQVVS010000004.1 GCA_028698865.1 Candidatus Altimarinota bacterium
GTAGCAATTCCAACTCTTTACTACATCTTCGAATTCAACACTGATCGAAAAAGATTAGAAAAACTTTCAAACTAAGATCTACCTTTCAAACAGAGAATTTGCTATCATAAGCGCACTATGTACGCAGAAATTTTATTACAACAAAAAATCGGACCAAATCAGGAGACTCTTACTTACAAAATTCCTGAAAATTTGACCGTGCAAACTGGCCATCTAGTAGCCATTTCTCTGCGAAATAGAATCACCTCAGGCTTGATTTGGGAAACTCACAATCAAACACCAAAATTCAAAACTATCGAAATTAAAGAATTAATAAATGAACAACCTATCCTCTCAAAGCCTCAAATAGATCTAATAAAATGGCTATCCGAATATTACTTCTGCCCACTCCATAAAGTTCTAAAACTCTTCATCCCAAAGAAAGTTTTTCTCGGAAAACCACCAAAATCAAGACTTAAAAAAGAAGAACAAATTATTAGATCAACCCCTAAAGAGTTAACCAAAAACCAACAAGAGATATTCGCAGAGATAACAAAAGAAAACAATTCTTTGAATAAATTTTTAATTCACGGAATTACGGGTTCGGGAAAGACTGAAATTTACGTCAGAGTCGCTAATCACTACATAAAACAAAATCATCAAGTTTTAATCATGGTTCCAGAAATTTCTCTTACTCCTCAGACCATAGAATATTTCGAAAAAGCGTTGGGAATCAAAGCTGCTATCATCCACAGCAAACTTTCCGAAGGAGAAAAATGCCAATTTTGGAAAAAAATTCATGACAATGAAATCAAATTAGTAATTGGATCCAGATCTTCTATTTTTGCCCCATTTCAAAATCTTGGAATGATCATCGTGGACGAAGAACATGAATTATCTTACAAACAAGACAATGCTCCTCGTTATGAAATCCACAAAGTGATTGAAAAAATGCAAGAATTACAACCTCAAATTAAAACTGTTTATGGAAGCGCCACTCCAAGCATAGAAACCGCTGAAAAATTTCAAAAATCAACACTTCATCTAAAAGAACGCATCGGAGATTCCATTCTCCCCGAAATTGAGATAATTGATATGCGAAATGAATTTCACAGAAAAAACTTCTCGATTTTTAGCGACAGACTACAAGAAGAAATTGCTTACACTTTAAATAAAAAAGAACAAACAATTTTATTTTTAAACAGACGAGGCTCCGCTTCTTCAATAGTCTGCAGAGATTGCGGATATAAAGTGCAATGCGAAAATTGCGAAATCCCAATGACCTACCACATGAAAACATTCGGCTCACCCTCTTTGATCTGTCATCATTGCGGAAAAATTTCTACTCCTCCACTAATTTGCCCTGAGTGCAAAGGCCCCAACATCAGATTTTTGGGAATAGGAACTCAGCGCATAGAAGCCGATTTATTGAAAATGTTTCCAAAAGCAAAAGTACTTCGAGCAGATAAGGACACTACCGCAACCAAACATGGATTTGAAAAAATTTATAAAGATTTCCGAGAACACAAAGCCGATATTCTTATCGGAACACAAATGATCGCAAAGGGACTTGACCTTCCAAAAGTAAACTTAGTCGGAGTTGTCTTAGCAGATATAGGATTAAATATTCCCGACTTCCGAACTAATGAAAGAAATTTTCAATTAATGACACAGGTAGCGGGAAGATCAGGTCGCTCCAGTCAAAAAGGAAAAGTCCTTATCCAAACATATTCTCCAGACAATTTCACTCTCGCTTATGTTCAAAAATACGATTACGAAAATTTCTTTAAATACGAAATTACTCAAAGAAAATTACTAAATCAACCACCCTTTAGTAAATTAGCAAAAATCCTAATTCAAAATGTTTCTCTTCAAAAATGCAAAGAAAAAACAACTAAACTTGAAAATATTTTAAACAAATTAGCTCAAGAAATAGACAAAAAAAATGAACTTGAAATTAATTCTTACCCTGCTTACATCACTCGTCTCCGGAATAAATATCAATATATAATTCTCCTAAAAGATCCATCCACCAAAAACTTAATTCACAAAACATTAGAAAAAATTCCAAAAGAATATATAATAGACACCGAAGTCAAAATAGACATAGATCCGATATCAATAACTTAAAATGAAAAGAATACTTTCAGGAGTACAACCAAGTGGTCGCCCTCACCTAGGAAATTATTTAGGAGCAATGCGTCAACACGTCGAAATGCAAAAAGATTTTGAAGCATTTTTATTCATCGCAGATCTTCACGCTCTAACCACAGTGAAAGATGCTGAAAAAATGCGATCTCAAACATACGACTTAGCAGTAAACTACCTCGCTCTCGGACTAGATCCAGAAAAAACAATTTTCTTTAAACAATCAGCTGTTTCAGAACATGCTGAGTTATGTTGGATTTTTGATTGTTTAGTAAAAATGCCATATTTAGAAAGAGCTCACGCATGGAAAGATGCCGTTGAAAAAGGCAAAAAAGAAATTTCTGTAGGATTATTCAATTATCCAGTTCTTCAAGCCGCAGATATTCTTTTATATCAACCAGACTTAGTACCCGTTGGCCAAGATCAAAAACAACATATCGAAATGGCGCGAGATATCGCTCAAACTTTTAACAATACCTTTGGAGAAACTTTTAAAATTCCAGAACCACTCATAAAAGATGATGTAGCCGTAGTTCCAGGAATTGATGGTCAAAAAATGAGCAAATCATACGGAAATACAATTGAAATTTTTGCCGAGGAATCAGTCCTCAAAAAACAAGTAATGAGCATCATTACAGATTCTAAAGAATTAGAAGAATCCAAAGATCCAGACACATGCAATGTCATAAAATTATATAAACTTCTTGCAACAAAAGAAGAAATTCAAGACATTTGCGATAAATACAAAAAAGGCGGATGTGGCTACGGAGAAAGCAAAAAACTATTATTGAACAAAATTTTAGAACACTTCTCGGAGTCTCGAAAAAAGTATCAAGAAATTTACCCAAAGAAGGATTACGTCTACGGAATTCTTGAAGAAGGAGCAAAAAAAGCAAAAATCATAGCGGGAAAAACTCTAGAAAAAGCAAAAAAACAAATCGGATACTTATGAAATCAAACACCTTAACATAAAAGTCTTATTCCTTAACACACAAAACTATGTGCTGTTGTCAAAACAAAGTCGTTCACCTAATTCTCGGACTACTCTTGGTAGTCGGAGGACTAAACTGGGGACTAGTAGGATTGGGATCATTTCTAGACATGAATCTCAATTTGGTTAATTTGCTTTTCGGATCATGGATGGTCGTTGAAAACATTGTCTATCTTTTGGTCGGGCTAGCTGCGGTTTTAATGGCAATTTTTGCCATTATCGGCAAATGCGGGGAAGAATGCGAATGTAAGTAATAAAAGCCGAAGTAAAAAAGAGGCTTCTTTAAACAATGGGAAGCCTTTTTTAAAATATCTTTTAAAAAATATTAATTTTCGAGTTGCACTTTTTTCGTTCTTAAACTAAATTAGCGTAAAGGGGCAAAAAATTAACAATTCATTCTTTAAAGTGTGTAAATACATCTTTGTTACCGGTGGGGTGTGTAGTTCCTTGGGAAAGGGCATAGCGAGCTCTTCGATAGGCGCTCTATTGAAATCCTCTGGCCTAAAAGTTTTCACTCAAAAGCTTGACCCTTACATAAATATCGATCCGGGAACGATGAGTCCTTTTCAACATGGAGAAGTTTTTGTCACGGATGACGGAGGCGAAACAGATCTAGATTTGGGGCATTATGAAAGATTTATAGATACAAATTTAAGCAAACTTTCCTCAGCCTCCACAGGAAAAATTTACGATGAAGTAATAGAAAAAGAACGAAAAGGATTATTTTTGGGAAGAACCATTCAAATTATTCCACACATAACAGACGCAATACAAAGTCGCATCACAGAAGCCGCAAAAAAAAGCAAATGCGACATTATGCTCGTTGAAATAGGCGGAACCGTCGGCGACATAGAAGGTCTACCCTTTCTCGAAGCAATAAGGCAACTTCGCACAAAACTCGGACAAGATAATACTCTATTTGTTCATCTGACTCTTCTCCCATATCTGGGTGGATCAAAAGAGTTGAAAACAAAACCAACGCAAGCATCAGTTCGAGAACTAAGGTCTATAGGAATTCAGCCGGATATAATTTTAGCAAGAGCGGATAAACCAATTAAAAAAGAACACACAAAGAAAATTTCCATATTTTGCGACGTAGAAGAAGAATGCGTAATCCCTGCTCCAACAGTAAGTTCAATTTACGAAGTCCCTCTAAATTATCAAAAATACAACATAGTAAACATTATCGCTAAAAAACTGAAACTGGGCAATTTGAAGCCAAAATTAAAAGAATGGGAAGCGTTAGTTGATAAAATAAAAGCCGAAAAAGATAAACTAAAAATCGCATTGGTTGGAAAATACACCGGATTGGACGACGCATATTTAAGCGTAATAGAATCAATAAAAATCGCTTGCTACCATCAAAATAGAGACATGGACTTGGTCTGGGTAAGTTCCGAAAAACTGGAAGAAAACAATAAAGAAACTTGGGACCTTCTAAAAACCGTTCACGGAATTGTTGTCCCAGGAGGATTCGGATCAAGAGGAACGGAAGGCAAAATAATGGCCGCAAAATACGCTCGAGAAAACAATGTCCCATACCTAGGGCTATGCCTCGGAATGCAACTTATGACAATTGAATTCGCAAGACATACATTAAAAAATCCAAAAATAACTTCAGAAGAATTTGATGAAGACGAAAAAATGGGAAAGCAAAATTACATAATTCATTTCCTTCCCGGCCAATCAAAATATAGAGCAAAAGGAGGCACTCTAAGACTCGGCGCATATCCTTGCAAGCTCAAAAAAGGCACAAAAACATACAAACTATACGAAGAAAGCCTCATTTCAGAAAGACATCGACACAGATACGAATTCAACAACAACTTCAAAAAATCACTGGAAAAAGCCGGGATGATATTTTCAGGAATAAATCCACAACAAAACTTGGTAGAAATAGCAGAATTAAAAAATCACCCTTTCATGATAGGTTGTCAATTTCATCCGGAATTCAAGTCCAGACCAAACAGACCACATCCTCTTTTCAAAGGATTCATTGAAGAGTCAATAAAATATTCGATCACTCATTTGTAAAAGATTTGCAATCTGGTACAATGATTGACGATGTTTGCGTACACATTTTTGATATAAATTATGCCAATTTTCAAATACACAGTAGCGAATAAAGAAGGGAAAAAATTAAACGGCACAATTGAAGTCCCAAATGAAGAAAGTGCTCGGTCAGAATTGAACAATTTGGGTTTTTCAATTTTAAATCTCGAACAACAAGAATTCCAAAATCCTCAAGAGCAAAAGGATTTGGAAAGATTTGTATTTGAAGCTCTCGACAAACATTCCAAAGAAATAACAGGGACAATCCCCTTCTCAAAAGAAGAAGAAACCTACAAAAAATTAACAAAAGAGTACAACCTCACCGTAACAGCAATTTGGAAAGAAGGATCAAATGAAGAAGAAATATCAAAAGCCAGAATAGAAGGCACAAAAAAATTCCAAGAAGCCTTGAAAATGGAAGAAGAAGCCATGTCAAAAGAACAAAAAATAAAAACAATAGAAGAAGAAAAGCACGAACAATTCACCAAGGCCAAAATAGAAAATGTACTCGTCGGAGTAAATTCAATCCTGCAAGAATTTGATAAAGAGTTCGACAAAACACAAAAAATGGACATAAATAAAAAAATAAATAAAATTTTGAGAATAAAACACAGTAGCAATCTAGAATATATACTTGCTTCCGCTGAAGACCTTTTGACATTTTTGCAAGCGCAAGAAAAAGTCCTGAAAGAAAAAGGCCTAAACGATAAACAGCTTGAGCTAAGTACAAAAACGAGAGAACTCCTGAGCAATCTAAAGAAAACAGGATCTCCAAAAACATTAAGCGACGATATCCTAAAAAAAATAGAAAGCTGGGAAGAAATAACCAAAAACAGTCAAAATTTCTTCGTCAACTTTATTCGAAAAATTCTCGCAAAAATAAAAGAATTGCTCACTACTCCTCCAGAAATAAAAATCATACAAGAACAAATAAGAGTATATGATTCACAAATATTCAACTTCATAAAATTGTATTTCAAAGAATCCAGCCCAGAATACAAAATGAAAATAAAAAAATCGATAAAAACGATTTGGACAACCCGCAAAAACGCAAAAAAAGAAATCTCAAGGCTAAAAAAAGAAATCCGCGACAGAAAAAAACTCGAAACCCTAACCCTAATGGAAGAGTCGTTCATCACCTCCCTAACAAAAGAATTGAACGCCCTAACAGGCTGGCTTTTGGCTTTCTACATAGTTTATTACTTCGTAGCCATCTACATCAACACAAAAGATTTTGGACTCACTAACGTCCCAAAAAGCATCACGGTTTACGAAAGTCACACTTTCAAATACATATTCGCAATAATATTTTTACTACACGCCACCACCTCTCTAAAAGTAAACTTTTTTAAAAAAAACCTTTTGGCAAGCATAATCCTCATCCCGATTTTCTTTTTTACAAGCATAATCGCACTCCTTAACCTCTAAAAATGGAACCTATTTTATTCCAAACAAGATATTTAACAATCAACACTTTTTGGATATTTTTTCTTTCAGCAATTATCATATCATCCATAATGCTGGTAAAAATAAGCATCCGAAACGGCCTAAAGCTCCAGTTCTTGAGCGACAATTCTGGGATTTTGATTTTATGGAGCATCGTTGGCGCAAGAATTTTTTCGCTAATCGAAAATTACAAAATATACTTTCATAAAATAACAGACGAAACATTTTTATCGATTTTTTACATCTGGGACAAAGGATTAAACTTTTGGGGAGGCATAATTTGCTTTTTTTTATGCCTATACTTTCTATGTAAAAAACAAGATCAAGACTTTTGGAAATGGGCAGATTCCCTTCTCCCTGCAATAATTTTAGGGATAGGAATAAGCTCCATCGGCGCTTTCTTTGAAGGAATAAATTACGGCCGAGAAACCTCTATGCCATGGGGAGTAAATTTTGAAAGCCCAAAAGTAAAATACACTGTACCGATACATCCGACTCAAATATACTCATTCATTTACTGCATAACCCTTTCAATCGCCTTAGCTCTATCATCACACATAAAAAAGCTAAAAGAATTATCTTTTTCCGGAGCAATAACTCTCGCCGGAATTTCTCTTTACGGAATTCTAAAGTTTTTGGAAGAATTTTTCAGAGGAGATGATGTGTGGACAATATTCGGAATAAGACTCCCCCAGATATTTTCACTCATTTTGGCAATATCGGCTGGAACATTTTTATATATTCGCTATAATAGGCAAGCAAAAAGACCAAAAGATAACAAATAACCATCAATAAATATGACAACAGTTAAAAATTTCTTTTATTATTTCTTCCAACCAATCCCGATGGATGAGTTCAGCTACTATATTCCGACAATAATTTTCATAGCTCTTTTGATTTGCGGGACAATAGCCTTTTCCATCATTTACAACAAAAAAAAGAAAACGGACTTCGTCTTTAAAAAGCTATTTAAAAACATAGGCAAAAGAATGATTTTGATAGCCATCCTTCTGACATGTTATTTATTAGTAAGATATGAAAACATCCCCTATTTCTCAATGAGAATATGGCTATACATCACAATGGGATTGTTTATTTTCTTCGCTTACAGATACGCGAAAAAATATTTAAAAGTTTATCCGAAAGAAAAGATAAATTTCGAAATGAATCATTCAGTAAAAATCACAGGAAAATCATATCTTCCAAACAAAAAGTAAAACCTCGACGCAAAAACACCACAAAACTTACAAAACAATATTTGCAAATAAATATATCCGCTTTTTACATAACCTCTAGTTAATCCAGCTTAACGATCTCATACTCAATAGTTCCTGCTGGAGCAACTACCCTTACTCGATCACCCTTTTTCTTATCCAGAAGAGCTTCTCCAACAGGAGATTCATTGGAAATTTTTCCATCAAAAGGATCTGCTTCTTCACTCCCTACAATCGTATAGACTTCAGGTTCATCACGTTTTTTTGTAACATTTTTCAACGAAACAGTACTTCCTATCTGAACAGTCTTTGTAATTTTCGTCCTATCAGTAATAATTTTTGCATTTTTAACTTTTTCCTCTAACTCCAAAATTCTTCCTTCAACAAAAGCTTGCTCATTTTTCGCCTCCTCATATTCTGAATTTTCAGAAAGATCACCATAAGAAATCGCCTCTTTAATCCTTGCAGCAACCTCTCTTCTTCTTGTCTCTTTCAAATAAGTCAATTCTGATGTAAGTTTTTCAAGACCTTCCTTCGTAACCAATGTCACTTTTTTCCCATCTTCGGAACCTACCTCTTCGCTTTCGATTTGTTCTTCAACAATATTCACAATAACTTTCTTTTTTTTATCATCTTTTTTTGTCATATCAAAATTTAGTTAATTAACAAATATATTAGTGAGGACGAATTTTTACACTTGTAGGATGCTCTTTCAATTTTTGCAAAACTTTGGCCTCAATTTGACGAATTCTTTCACGAGTCACATGAAATTCCTGTCCAACTTCCTCAAGAGTATGCCCAACTCCATCTTTCAATCCGAATCTCATTTCGATAATTTTTCTTTCACGAGGAGAAAGATATTGAAGCATTTCATGGATATTTTCTTTCAAAAGTTGTCTATTTGTCGACTCAGCGGGAGAAAGAGCTTCATCATCCTCGATAAAATCTCCAAGCTTGCTATCTTCTTCCGTTCCAACCGGAGCCTCCAGAGAAACTATATCTTGAGAAATTTTCAAAATATGACGAACTTTTTTGATATCCATATCCATTTCAGCTGCCAATTCTTCAACCAAAGGCTCACGACCAAGCTCTTGCACAAGCCTTCTTTGCGCATGAGTAAGCTTATTTATAGTTTCAACCATATGAACGGGAATACGAATCGTTCTAGCCTGATCAGCAATCGCACGAGTAATGGCCTGCCGAATCCACCAAGTCGCATATGTAGAAAATTTGAATCCTCTGTTTGGATCAAACTTTTCAACAGCTCTAAACAAACCTATATTTCCCTCTTGAATCAAATCCAAAAAAGAAAGACCTCTACCTATATATTTTTTCGCGATACTCACCACCAATCTCAAATTCGCCTCAGCAAGCTTTCCTTTAGCGGACTGATCCCCCTTTGCTATTCTTCTGGCCAAATCAACTTCTTCTTTGGCGGTAAGCA
Source organism: Candidatus Altimarinota bacterium (assembly GCA_028698865.1). Classification (GTDB taxonomy): domain Bacteria; phylum Patescibacteriota; class Gracilibacteria; order UBA1369; family LOWO2-01-FULL-3; genus CAINDQ01. The sequence continues at coordinate 9,275 of JAQVVS010000004.1, forward strand.
ATTTCACTCTACCTATTTCACACAAATAAAGCCTAATAGAATCGTTTGCAATTTCCTTAAATTCAGCCGCCTCTTTCACTTTCTTTTCCTTTTTCGCAGTCATCTCACTCTTTAAACTTTCTTCAACATCGATATCCACCGGAACATCATCAACCTTACTAAGATCATCGTCGGAAAGAAGAAAATCCCTAGTATCGATAACTTCAATACCCAAATCCATAAACAAACTATAAATCTCGTCCAACAAAATCAAATCGTCTTCAGCGTTTGGCATCGCCTTCAGAAGTTCTTCCTGAGTGACAAAGCCCTGAGATTTACCTTTCTTAACGAGATCTTGAACTTCCTTCGAAAACTTGGACAATTGATCATCCGAAGGTTGAGCTATAAACTTTGCAGTTCTTGCCATATAACTTTAATAAAAAAATTTACTTTGAAAGCAACTCTTGCTGCTCCATCAATAATGCTAATAACTTATTTCGATCTTCGGCTTCTTCCGCTTTTTTTATTTCAATTTCAATGTTTCTCAATCTGCTCGTTTTAAAACTTTTTTTCAAACTGTCAACGAGTTTTTCGAACTCAACCGACACCGCTTCCTCTGAGAACTCTCCATACTTATCCTCCGCATAAAGCACCAGCACATCAATCTTCTCCCTTTCTTCTGCGATTAATTTGTCATCGAAACTCCACTCTTTCAACTGAGTTCGTGCGCAATTATACTGTTGTAAAAGCGCATTGTAAATGGTTTTATCCTCAGTGCTAAAATATTCCTCCCCGACAATTCCCAAAGAGATTTTAAAAATTTCCGGAAACCTCAAAAGCAATGACAAAACCATTTTATCAACAGGCATTTTCGTGGAATTTTCTAAAACGGATTCAACAGCTCTAGCAGGATGATCTATCGGCAATTTAAATTTATCAATATCGTCATGCAAAGAAATTTCATTAATCCCTGTCATTTCAGCGAATTTTTTAATATAGAAATCTTTTGTAGTAGAAGCCATCTTTTTGAATATTGGCAAAATCTCTTTCAAAACGTTTCTGCGCCCATCAAGTTTTGAAGGATCATTCACGTCAATCAATTTTTCAATATAAAAAGTAACAAAATCTTTCGCCCCTTTTACGACATCCGCAAACTTTTCTCCATGATCGACGACATAATCCGCAGGATCTTTTTTATCCAATTGCCAGACAGTTTTCACATTCATATCTTCATTTTGTAGCAAAAAATACGACCTCTTGGTAGCTTCAAATCCAGCAGAATCGGTATCAAAACAAGTGATAACATTTGCAGTAAGCCTTTTTACAATTCTGATTTGATCTTGAGTTAAAGCTGTCCCGCTAGTAGCAACAATATTTTTGATTCCAGCCTGATAAGGTAAAATCATGTCGAAATATCCTTCAACCAAAACAACCTCATCATTATCTTTTATATGTTTTTTCGCATGAGAAAGCCCATACAAAAGCCTGCTCTTGTTATACAAAATGTTATCCGGAGAATTCAAATACTTCGGCATCTGATCATCCTTCAAAGCTCGGCCTCCAAATCCGCAAATCTTACCAAGATAATCAAAAATCGGGATCATCAGCCTAGCTCTGTATTTATCAAAAATCTTGTCATCCCCTATCCCCTTCGAAGACGCAAACCCAGAATTCAAAATAATCTCTTTTTTCACTCCTTTTTTCAAAAGAAGCGGATACAAAAGCTCGTATTCGTCGGGAGCAAATCCTATTCTAAACTCTCGAATAGTCTCATCACTAAGCCCTCTGTTTTTCAGATATTTCAAAACTTTCGCGCCATCATCGGTTTCGTGCAATTGTTCTTCAAAAAAATCACAAGCCAGCTCGTGCGCATAATAATAATCATCTTTTTCACTTTTATCCTTCTTTTCAAATTTCGATAATTTTTCAATCTTAAGCCCCGCCTTATCCGCCAAAATCTGTAAAGCTTCAGAAAAACCAACTCCATCTGTTTCTTTTACGAAAGCGAAAAGATCGCCTCCTTTATGGCATCCGAAGCAGTGCCAAATCTGTTTTTCGGGACTCACTACAAAACTGGGAGTTTTTTCATTGTGAAAAGGACAACATCCTTTGAAATTTCTTCCCGCCTTTTTCAGTTGAACGAAAGAAGAAATATAACTAACTATATCGAGTCGAGATTTAATATCTTCAATTATATCGGCCATATGAATTTTTTATACCCTGTTCCCCAAAGCAGACTATCTTATACATGACTTCACTGCTTAAAACAAATAAAAAGTCTGGATTTTATTCACTTTTCTTGTTGGGAAGAAAAACCAAAGAAACGGCCAAAAGCAACATCAAAACCACTAATCCAACAACCATAAACATCTTTTGCTCACTCGAAGCCATCGCCACCGCGCTAAATCCAAAAAACGCCGAAACTCCCAAATAAATAAGAACAACTCCCCATGCCGGCAACCCAAAATCCAAAAATCTATGATGCAAATGCTTCAAATCTCCTCTCCAAAACTTTTGACCGGAAAAAATTCGCCTCAAAACCACCCAAATCATGTCCAAAATCGGGATTCCCAAAACTAAAAAAGCAGTAGCAACCTTTCCGCCAGAAAAAATCGCCAGCGTAGCCAAAACAAACCCCAAAAAAGTGCTTCCAGTATCCCCCATCAAAATTTTCGCGGGAGGAAAGTCAAAAATAAGAAAAGCCAATGCAACCATAGAAACAATCAAAGCAATAACCCCCAAATTCGCCTGAGCAACAGGATCGGCATGAAGCCCCTGATTAATACTTAGAAAAAACAATGTAAGCCCAGCTATAAAAGCAACTCCGCTATTCAATCCACTCACCCCATCCAAAAAATTCATAACATTCACAATGGTCATCACCCAAACAATCGTAAACGCCGCACTCAGAACCGCAAATCCATAAACCAGTGGAGAACTGAAGCTTATAACCCCGAGCAAAGGAATATTTATGGAAAAAATAACTATACCGAAGTGCACAAGCAAAACTGCGGCAACAAATTGAGCAAACAACCTAACCAAAGGACTCAAATTTAAATAGTCGTCCAAAAATCCAACAACCACAATAATAAAAGCTCCGAGAAGAAGCCCCCAAACTTGAGGATTTAAATCCACAAAACAAAAAACCGAAATAATAAAAGCCAAAAACATCGCAAGCCCACCATAATAAGGAATGGCTTTTCTGTTAAGCCCATACCTCCAAGGCCTATCCATCAATCCGATTTTCGGAAAAATCTTAACCGCCACAAAAATAAAAACAACGCTCAACCCAAAAGCGAAAATCGCCTGCGCCCCATATTTCATAATAATTTCAACAAAATTCATACTGAGTAAATTTTTACATGCAATTCCTTCATCTCACAATCAATTTTCGAAATTTAAGCCCTTTCCGATCTTTTGCCAATTCCAAAACTCCAATCAAAAAATCGCCGTAATATGCCATGACAGGCCCCTTCTCAAACCACTCTTGTTCAACTTTTTTATTCACGATTGTTCCGCCATCTTTCATCCCATTATATTCATCATCGGAGAGATTGATTTTTTTGAATTTTTCACCAACAAGCTCCAAAGAAATCATATTTTTTTCAATTCTATCGACTTTTTCATCGAAATACTCGACGGATTTCGCAGATTCCACCAAAAAATCACTAACTTTTGTCCTTCTCAACTCCGTAACATAAGCCCCACATCCCAAAATTTTTCCCAAATCATGAATAAGCGACCTTATATATGTACCGCTTCCGCATTTGATCCTAAAAGACGCTCTCGGCCAATCAAATTCCCTCAAATCAAATCTGGAAATTTCAACCTCCCGTGCCTTCAACTCAACCTCTCCTCCACTTCTCAAAATATCGCAAGCACGCTTTCCTCCAACCTTCAAAGCAGAATACTTTGGGGGAATTTGCTCAATTTTTCCAAGAAAATTATCCTTCACCACACTCATTACTTCTTCCGAATCAAAATACGCATTTTCATTCACGACGGTAATTTTGCCTTCCGCATCATAAGTATCCGATTCCTTGCCAAAATAAGCCGAAACCTCGTATTCCTTGTCACCACCAATAAAATATTCCAAAAGTTTCGTCCCCTCTCCCAGCGCCAAAACCAAAAGCCCAGTAGCCAGCGGATCCAAAGTCCCAGCATGCCCGACACTTCTTTCCCGAGAAAGATTTTTGATAGCTCTTACCACAGCAAAAGAACTCACCCCTTTTCCCTTATCTAAAAGCAAAAAGCCATCCATACAAAATCATGGTTAAGACTTTAGACAAACATTTTCCCTTTTTTCAAAATGATCATTGTGAATCTCCACTTCGATAGGCCTTTCCAAAAGATCCTTAATTACATTTTTATCATTCCACGGAATCCTTTTTCCTCTCAACATAATCACCTCCTCGCACCCTTTCCCCGCCACCACCACGCAATCCCCTTCTTTTGCCAATGTCAACGCAAGCCTGATAGCCTCTCTCCTATCCGCAATTTTCCAAAAATTATTCCCTTCTTCGCGAGAAATTCCTTTGGAAACTTGATCAATGATATCCCACTCATTTTCATCATATGGATCATCATCAGTCACAATAATATAATCGGCATACTGATCAACGATTTTTCCCATTTCCGGCCTTTTTGACTTGTCCCTCCCTCCACCGGTAGCCCCAAAAACGGCATACAATTTACCTTTAGTAAGCTTTCTATACAAAGAAAACAAACTCTCCAAAGCGGGCGGAGTATGAGCGTAATCAACTATAATACTATATTTTTGACCACTATCGACATGTTCAAACCTTCCGGAAACCGTAGCACTCTTATCCAAAGCTTTTTTTATAACATCCAAAGGCACTTGCAAAGAAATCCCAACCGCAGCCGCCGCCAAAGCGTTCGCAACATTAAACTCACCAGGAAGGCGCAAATCTACAGGAATCGAATTATTTGGGACACGCAAAATAAAATGAGTCCCTTCCGGTTTTTGATCCATCTCAGCACAATGAACAGTTCCTCCCTTTACTCCATAAGTCAATTTTCTGTCCGCAACGAATTGATCAAAAAAACTATAATATTTGTCATCAACATTTGTTATCAAAACTTTCGGCACTCCAAATTTTCTGGTATCTTTCGAGACTTTTTGGAAAAGCCTGCCTTTCGTATTCAAATAATTATTGAAGCTCCCATGATATTCGACATGCTCAGGAGAAACATTTGTAATAACCGCAATGTCTATATTTACACCATATATTCTAGATTGAGTAATCGAATGAGAAGATACCTCCAAAACGGCATATCTGCAACCCGCCTTAATCATCCGACGAAGCATTTTTTGCAAGAAAAAAGGCCCAAGAGTGGTCTGCTTCGTGTCATTGACCCACCTTTTAGAAGCTATTTGAAAATTTATAGTGGAAGTCATCCCAACCTTATATCCGGCCTCATTCAAAACATTTGTAATCAAATTTACAGTTGTTGTTTTTCCATTTGTTCCAGTAACGCCTACGACAATCAATTTGTCAGCTGGATACCAATACCTTACGGCCGCCAAAAAAGCCAGTATCTTATGATAAAGAAGCCTTATCGGATGAGTGTCGGGAATGGCATTTCTCAAAAATTTTATTATTCTTCTCATTTTATTTTAATTATTTCACATTCGATTATACCAATTTTTTACAAATTCAACATCCTTGGAAATTTCAGATTTAAGATCTTCGTAATTTTCGAATTTTTTGATATCACGAATTTTTTTCAAAAGTTTTACGGAAATTTTTTCTCGCTCACAAATTTCCCCACTCCAATCCAATATGTAAACTTCCAGCAAACCTTTTCCAATAAATACAGCCGCAGGCATCTGCTTTCTCTCCAAAATAATTTCTCCTACAAAAACCCCTTCAAAATCACCTTTATAAACAATATTTACAGTCGGGAATCCGAGATTTCTCCCAAGTTTTTTTCCCGATACAACTTCTCCTTCAATTAAAATTTCTTTACTCATGATGCCAATATATCCTAAACTGCAAAAGACAACCACCGCAAAAATGATCAAAAACTTCTTCACAAAATTAAATCTCGCGCTCCTTTTTATAAATATCTTTTTTCTGCAATCTTATCTGATCAGATTTAGCATATTCGGATACCCGACAAACCTGCAAGAAATGATGATTTTCGCGCAAGCTTTGATTTTTTTATTATCGAAAACGATAGAGAGAAATTTTTCACAAACATTAAAAAACATCCGTCATCATTGGGGGGGAAACACATTTCTACTCCTTACCGCCATCTCTATTTTGACGGTCGACATAATAGATAATGTGTATTTCATAAGACATCTGCGATTTTTACTTATAGCGGTAATGTTCGGATTTATATTCATCGAAACATTCAAAACGGAAAAATCCAGAATGGAAGCAATAAAAGTAATGGGCTTAGGCGCGATATTTTTCGGAATTTTTTCAACAATATATAATTTACTGGGACACAATCTAGCGCATGACTACAGGTTGCTCGGACCGCTTGATTCCGCGGTATATTTGGCTTTTTATCTTGCTCCGTTTTTTATATTTTTCGGAATTCGATTTTGGGAAAACAAAAAAAGAAACAACCTGATTTACGCGATAATATTGGGCCTTTTGATTTTAGCAACTCGCTCCATGGGCGCAATCGGCGGAATATTTTTGATAATGACTCTATATATTTTCAAAAAAAGCGGAAAACAAATTTTGAAATCAAAAATCGCCAAGACGATTTTGATAATAACAACAATCGCTATAGTCGGAACAATTTTCTACACAAAAATATTGCCTACAATCCAAACAAATTATTCCAGCTTGAGCGAACGAGGAGAAATCTGGAAAACTTCCGTAAAACTTTTAAAAGATCCTTTGGATATTGTTTGGGGAAAAGGATTTGGCCAATTTCAATATCATTATGAAACAAATGTAAAAGAAATTTTAGGTCAAAATCCTCTCGATTATTATGTCCTACAGCCACACAATATTTTCCTTCTTTTCCTTTTCCAATACGGGATTTTGGGTCTTTTCTTTTTATTCGCTTGCATAGTCCGAACCATAAAAAACTTATCAATTCCACTAATCGGAGAAATTCATCTAACAACGATTATAAATTTCATAATTTTGTATTTTTTAATTCACGGAATAATCGACACTCCATTTTTCAAGAACGATTTATTGATTATGTTGATATTATTTTTTGAAATCGGATTGGGGAGAAACAACAAGAGCGACGACGAAATGAGAGCGCCGTAATCCTCGCAGGGGATTACAAGCGTGTCCGTGAAATACTAACCCAAAGACTGATAAATCCTTCCTACTTCAACCCACTAACCAAATCCATCAAAACCGTATATGGATCTTCAGCTTTCGTCACGCCCGAAGCCAGCAAAACTCCACTCGCTCCAAGATCCAAAGCAATTTTCACATCTTCTCCGGTTTTGATCCCTGCCCCTACAAGCACTCTGTTTTTCCCAATCAAATTTACAGCTTTTTCAATAATGGAAGGATCTGCCTTTGAAACAGAAACCTCTCCTCCAATAAGCTCAGATGGCTCCACGGCAATCAGGTCGGGATTAAACTTCAAAAGCTCAGCCCCTTTATCAGGAGTATTCGCGCAAACCAGAGTAAAAAGGCCTAAATTCCTAGCCATTTTTATGCTTTTCTCCAAAATCATATCCTCCACCCGACACTCAGCATGATTAAGAAGTGTCCCATAAGCTCCAACTTCCTTTACCAATGCGGGCAAAACATGCCCTGTTCCACATCCATAAGTCGCAGGATCAATATGCTGAGCAAAAACTGGAATACTCACAGCTTCCGAAATTTTCTGCAAATCAATCGCAGTCACAGCAATCCCAATGCTCGCCCCGGTCTCATTTGATACTTTTTCATGAATCTTTGCCAATGCCAAAGCTCTATCCCCAACCGCCTGTTCATAAATTTTGAAATTTACAATAATTGTAGGCAATTTCATATATTTTAGAATGTTAATTTTTAAACATCCAAACTATACAGAAATTTTCGAACGAAAGTAAGTTGACCTTGAGTCGTTTTTTTGCTATAATTATAGGATTTTGAAATAAAAAAACAAATATATAAATAAAAATCAAACAATATGAACCCTCAAAAAATTCTCATTCTCACAAAATTCCTAAACAATTTTACGCGGGAAAATAGGCTTATTTTAAAAGAAACCACGGAAATCTCTCCGGCCCAAGAGGCGGAAAAAATTGAAACTAAAATAGAGAAATACGAAAAATTTGCGGAAAAAAGAAGAGAAAGAAGTGAAACAACCCTCTCAACAATAAATCCCGTTGAAGTAGCCATAAAAAAACTAAATGAAGAAAACGACCAAGACAAAAACAAGATATTTGAAGATTTATTAGATGGAAAAGTAGACGACAACCAAATAAATTTAGAACAATTAACTCCAGAAAACATTGAAAGCTTGATTGATTTTGCTCTACAAAAAAGCACAAAAAAAGAGGAGAGCATAGGAAAATTCATGGAAAAGATTGAAAAAGGACCTCTAGACGCTTACCACCTGAACAAAAATACTGTAAAAAACTTGCTGTCTTTCTTCTTAAAAAACGGAAGCAATCAAGACTTCCAAGCTGGAGTTAAAATAAAAACACTAGTAAATACTCTATCCAAAAGCCCAACGAGGATGTCCGAATTTATCGAACTTTCTCAAGAAAAAAGCCTTTGCAAAGACGAACATTTTCAACAAGAATTATTAAATTACGTCGATAAAGACATTTTAAAAACACTTTTAAAAACCTACGGGGAAAAGTTTTCGACAAAATCTCTCTGCACCCTGATCAATCTCGAAATAATAAAAATGACTGAGGATCAAGCCATAATCAAAGCCCTACCAATCGGCAAAAAAGTGGACATCTTCATAGACGAAAAAGGTCAATTGAAAAACGAAAACGGTAAAAAAATTCAAAAGTTCATCTGGAAACAAATCTTGAAAAAAGATTGCGCCGAAATGATACAAAGAGGAGACAACAGTACAATTATCAAGATTCTTAGCCCAACAAATAGACTATCAAACATGGGAAATGATGGGAAAAATCTAATAATCGTCAAGAATTGATCAGAAAA
>JAQVVS010000081.1 GCA_028698865.1 Candidatus Altimarinota bacterium
CTCCCGAAAAAGCAAAAATCACAGATCAACTTTTAAAATACTGCGAACTGGATACCTTGGCGATGGTGGAGATATGGAGGGAGATGAGGAAGGCTAAGGGGTAGGAATGAGGAAGTTACAAAAAATGAATACAAAGAATACAAACACTTTATTTTGAGTTTTCGTATGCTTTTTCTAATAAAGCTTTTAAGATATCTTTCTTTTTATTCATGTCCTCTTTATTTAATCGTATTCTAAATACACCCCATCTTTTTAAATAACCCATGTCATCAAGTTCATTTTCTTCTATTAAATTTTGTATATCCTCTGAAAATGGCAATTTTATTTCAATGCTAAGAGTTGTTTTTCGTGGTCTAAATACAGCAAAATTATTCGGCTGTCCGTCTTTTGCCAATCCTATATAAAATTTATTATATTTAAGAGAATATCCTTCAACAAATTCGTTTATTATTTCTAAAAGTTTGTCTGCGAATTCAACTGTTGACTCACTCCCTCTACTTATCCAATAATTTCGATCTGTAACTTCTTTTTCTTCCTCTTCCTCATCCACCCCAAGGGTTAACTCATCCAGTACAGTTGTAAAAATGAGCGCAATATCGTCTCCAAATTTATAAGCGTTCATTTGAATCGCTATAATTGGGATGTTCCCATTAAATAAGCTTATTATATTGTGAAAGCGAGTCGTAATATCTTCTGCAACTATTACCGCACAATGATCATACTGCGGATATCTCTTTCTTTCTAAGTCCCAATATTCAATAGTTCTTATTATATGACTTTCGTCAGTTTTCCCAAGTTGTACTTCAACTTCATAACGTCTTTTCGTTTCAGAATCTTGCAACAAAAGATCAAGTCTACCTGCTCTTGGCTGTATTCTCTCTTTATCTTTTAAAATTAGATCCCCTAAACCTAATATCGACGGATCTGAAGCAATTTTTTCTTGAATAATCTTTTCCGATATCTCAGAATTATCTTTTAAAAGTATTTTTTCAGGTTCAATTATTTTTGTCATAGTTGTTGGTTTAATAAAATATAAATTCGATTTTTAATATTATAGACAATATCAGCTCAATCCTATCCTTTTTCAATTTCTTCCTCCACCTTTCTTTTCGCTTCTGCTAAAAGTTCTTTGCTTTCTTTTCTCAATTTATGACTTTCTTGGATTTTTTCGACAATTTGTTTTTGGATCGATGGTTTGATGAGGGGGATTTTAAGGTTTAAAATATCTTCATCTTTTATTACTGGATAAGAAGTTCCGCAATTATATCTAAGAAGTAAATCTTTAATAAACTGTGTTTTCAAAAATATCATCAAAACTTCTTTTTTATACTCTGTTTTTTCTTGTAAAACCGTAAACGCTCCACTACCAATCAAATTATCAACTTCAAAATCAATAAATGAAACAGCTCCACGATAAGGTCTAACTTTAGAAATCAATAAATCATTTTTAAATAATTCTCTTTTTCCATTTGCTGGAATGTCTTTTGTATCAACTCTATTTGGTGTAATTTCTCCGTTTGAAGTATTTACATCGCTAATTTCAATATAATTGCAGTATTCACCATCTTTTTTTGAAAGTGTAGTATTTTGTTTAAATTGATTCTTCACCAAATCCCATCCGCCATCATATTTTCCAATTTTCTTGATTATCTCTGCATATTTCGGTTGAAAATATTCGCTGTCGTATCTGTGGGCTTTGCTCACTTCATTTTTGGTAGTGGTAAACCAAAGCGAGTGTTTGACCTCATAATCTAAAAGTCCAAGTTCTGCCAAAAGCAACTGCTCGGCTTCACGGTAGATTTGTTTGGATTGGGTTTGTTTTTGATGAGCTGATTTTACTATTTCTTCGATTTGAAGCTGGAAGGCTTGGGGAAGAAGAGGGATTTTTATTTGTCTAAATTTCGCTGGACTAAAATTTGCTTGATTGCTGATCATTGAGTGTTTTTCAATTTCATTTCTTCCATAATCAGAATTTAAATATATCATTAAAGACTCTGAGTTTATCTCTTTATTTGGTCTTATTCTGAATAAATATGAAGCATATCCAATATCTAAATCTTCCATACAAATTGCAGATTTACCAACAAAATGAGGATTTCCATTCGTCCTACAAATTAAAACATCACCTTTTTTAAGCTTTAAAGATTCAAAAACTTCTTCTGTTATTAAATTAGAATATTTTGAAGGATTGCCGATGTAATATCCATCAAATTCATTTAATCTAAGGATCGGAAAGCCTCTTTGTTCTTCGTTTAAGTCTTTTGAAGTTCCATACTGAACAAAATTAATAACATCTTTCCCAAAAACAAACTTTTTAATCTTGTATTTATTTAAATTAACATAAAACTCTGCTTCAATTCTAAGTTCAGAGCTTTCTTTTAAAATATCCGAATATTTTATGTAGCTTATTTGTGCCATAGTTTAGTTTTTGCAAATAAAAAGGCTGTTTTTTGGCTTAAATAAAGAACTTTTATTTAACTTGCAAAGCTGTTTGCATATTAAATATCATCTTTGTTTGCCAGTTTGTATTTCGTATGTTTTGGTGCTTTATTGTCTGGATTAAAAATTTCTAATAATCCTTGTTTTACCCATTTAGAAAACATTCTTGACATTTCGTGAGTTTGGACAACCCCAGTTATTTCTCTTGCCGTTTTGTTATCGATAAAAATATTCTTATTCAGATACTCCGAGATTTTTTCCCATTCATTTGGGCTATGCTCATTGAGTAAGACAACTTCAACAGAATCTTCCAAGGTGGGATAGGTGATAAAAAACGGAGGATATAATTTATTTTCTTTCATTTCATTTCTCATTGCCTGAACTCCTTCATTTCTATCAAGATTAGGAGCTTCCGGAAATTCCCGCAAATGCTTTACCAAAAGATCATTACGATACCCCTCTGCACGCACCTTTCCAATATTTCCCCTTGTTATATTATATGGAAACAATCCGGGACTTCGAACCTCTACCCTATCTTCAAAAATTTTTATTTCGATGTCTCTTTTCGTATGATAATCCCTATGTATAACAGCATTTGTAATTGCCTCTTTTATAACTCTTTCAGGAATTTTGTATTTTGTTAAAAAACCTGAATGAAGTTCAATTCCTGATTGTAAAATAGTTAGAACATATTCGTGAGCCTTCTCTATGAGTTTAGTTATTGGTCCATCTATCGTTTTTGGTGTTCCTATAAGATTTGGAGTTTCTTGAAAACTTTCAATAGTTCCTTGATATCTATATACACGAATAGCACATTTAGTTTCCATAATATTAGTAGGATATTCTGCAAAAAGCAGAACTGCGGCACGAGTAGGTTTTAATATCCCTGATTCGTTTTTCCTTGCCAGTCCTGTTTTAAACAAATTTTCCTCAATTCTTTCTGTGTCCAATCCTCTCTTTTTTCTCCAAAGTTCATAGTAAGTTGTTTTTAAGAGATCAAAATCAACATCTACCAACTCCTTATCGGCTTTTTCAAAACCTTTAGCATAGCTAAATTTAATAATCTCTTGAGGAGATAATTTTTTATTACTTTTTTGTTGTCTGATAAAAACAGAACCAAAAAAGGAAATAAAGCTTTCTGTCGTCTTTGGAATTCGCAGTAAAGCTATTCTTTTTTTTGAGGATTCTTCAATAATAATTTCTGGATTCCATAGATGAGAAATTGGTGGAGTTATTTTTTGAACTTCTCTTCCTATGGCATCATAATTATCTAAGCTCTCATCTATGCCATAAATCCTATCGATTCCTTTTTTGTCGGTTTTCTCTGGATCATCTATTCCCAATATAATTATTCCACCATCCGTGTTTGACATGGCAACAATAGTCTCAATAATTTTGTAGACGACTTTGTCCCCCTTCAATCTCTTAAATTCTATTGTCTGAGTTTCTGTTTCAATCTCTAATATGTTTTTTAATAATTCATTCATAATATTCTCATTAAAGGTTAAAATTTCATTTCCAAAAACTCAACTTTTGTTCTTTTGCCCACTTTTCAAAAGCCACCGCAATTTCTTTAAGATCATGTTTCTGAATTAAATGATTATGCTCATCAAGTTTTCTTTCGCCCTTTTCATCAGTTTCGTACATTTCAAGCCCTGAATTATCTTTTCCGCTATTTTCACTTACTGCCATAAAAATTTCATAATCATCTTTTTTCGGGTTAATTTTTTCATCCCATTTTTGGATAAACAAAACAGAAGTTTTTGTCCCTGTATGTGGTTTAAAAGTATTGCCATCGAGTCCAACAACTGCAATGAGCCTTGCTCTTTCCATTACAAAATTTCTGATTTTTTCATCACTCGTATTGTTAAATCTTCCTTGTGGTAAAACTATCGCCATTCTTCCTCCCGGTTTCAAGAAATCCAAATTTCTTTCAATAAACAAAACATCACGAGAGACTTTATTTGATTTTTTGCCTTTACCATCAAAAGCAACCTCGTAATTAGAAATGAGCCTACTGTCTTTAATATCTCCTGCAAATGGAGGATTTGCCATAACAATATCAAAATTAAATTCCTTAGGATTTTGACGACTTTTTGCAAGATCCAAAAG
>JAQVVS010000082.1 GCA_028698865.1 Candidatus Altimarinota bacterium
GAAGATTATGCACCAAGGTCGGCTTTGTTCGCCGGAAGCGATGGACTCCAGCTGTATAAAAAATTGTTTCAACAGATTGTTTCGAGGAGGATCGGATGGAAGATGATCGTGGGCGAATTTGGCTTTGGACAGCGTGAAGATCTGGAGGAATTGTTGAATAAATATTTTGAACAAAAGTGGTCGATAGAAAAGGACTTGGCCGGGGTGGACAGGATGTTTGTTGTTTTTAATTAGCTGGTATGTTTTAATTGTTTTTGTATATAACTTTGTTTTATGTTTTTGGATAAGTTGGAAAAATTGGAAAAAGAATATTTGGAAATTCAAAATAAACTATCCGATTCTGCGGTAATTTCCGATCAATCTTTGTATAAAACTTTATCTAGGAGGTACAAGCTTTTGCAATCCGCCGCTGAATTGACTCAGAGGTATAGAAAGGTTTTTGTGGCGAAAAATGAGGCTGAGGAAATTTTGAAAAATGAAAAAGATCCGGAAATGAGAGAGTTGGCTGAGGCTGAATTGAGTGATTCCGCGGAGCTTTTGGAAAAACTTGATGAAGAAGCTAAAAAAGAGCTTATTCCAAAGGATCCGAATGATTTAAAAGATTGTATTATTGAAATTCGTGCCGGAGCCGGAGGCGATGAGGCAGGTATTTTTGCAGGAGAACTTGCGCGGTCTTATATGAGATATGCTGAAAATCATGGATTCAGGGTTGAGTTAATGAGTAAAAGTGAGGGCGATCCAGGGTGTATCAAAGAAATTATTTTTGCTTTTAGGGGTGAAGGGTCTTTTGGAAAGATGAAATATGAAAGTGGAGTGCACAGAGTCCAAAGAATTCCCGTGACGGAAAGTCAGGGAAGAATTCATACTTCTACGGCTTCCGTGGCGGTGTTGCCGGAGGCGGAAGAGGTGGATATTGAAATTAAAGAAAGTGATTTGAAGGTGGATGTTTACAGATCGGGTGGATGTGGTGGACAGAGTGTAAATACTACTGACTCAGCTGTGAGAATGACTCATATTCCGACTGGAATAGTGGTGATTTGTCAGGATGAAAGGTCTCAGATAAAAAACAGGGCTAAGGCTTTGAATGTTCTCCGAACAAGGCTTTACGCTTTTGAAGAAGAAAAATTGGTAAAAGAAAGAGGGGATCAGCGGTCTACTCAAATAGGGACGGGGGATCGTAGTGAAAAAATCAGAACTTACAATTTTCCGCAAGATCGAGTGACGGATCACCGTATTCATAAAAGCTGGAGTAATCTTCCTATGATTATGGAGGGAGATATTGATGATATTGTGGAAAGTTTGAGATTGGCGGATCAGGAAAAACAATTGGAGAATATTGGGAAGTAATTGGCCGCTGTTTCAGCTGACAGTGTGACAACCGAGTGAGTTCTTTCTTTTTGTTGCGGAGCTTAGTATTATGAGGCTTGCTTGAGCCATGTTTAGGGCTTCTGCGATTGTTTGGTTTGTGTTTTGTGTTTTTTGGAGAGTTGTTGTGATTTTTTGAATTTTTGGTATTGCGATTGAGTTGATTTCTTTTAAATTACGAACAATTCCCGCGTGTTTCCACATTATTTTTTGGATTTCTTTTTTCATTTTTTTTGCGAACTTCGTTTTTTTTGAATTTATTGGAGAAATTTTTGGTCTGTCTATTGTGAGAACTTGGAGGGTCTTTTTTGTTTTTAATTGTTTTATTATTTGGTTGCTGAATACGAGGGCTTCGAGCAATGAATTTGAAGCAAGGCGATTTGCTCCGTGAACGCCTGTGCATGCTACTTCTCCAAATGCGAAAAGATTTTTTATGTTTGTGCGCCCATAAATATCGGTTTTTATTCCTCCGCAAGAATAATGGGCGGCAGGAGTTATTGGGATTAAGTCTTTAGACATATTTATTCCGTATTTCAAAAGTTTTTCAAAAATTTTTGGGAAGCGATTTTTTAGATAATCTTCAGATTTGTTGGTTATATCCAGAAATACTGGGCCAGTTTTCACTTCTTTAAAAATTTCTCTTGCTACGATATTTCTCGGGGCGAGTTCTTTTAGTGGGTGGCGATTATTCATGAATCTTTCTTTTTTTGAATTTATGAGATGAGCTCCTTCTCCACGCACCGTTTCGGAAATCAGAAATCTCGGAGAAGTTTTTTTTGCGAGTGCCGATGGGTGAAATTGTATAAATTCCAAATCTTCAGTTTTAGCTCCGATTCGTGAAGCCATCGCAATCCCGTCTCCCGTGGCTATAAGCGGATTGGTTGTGTTTTCGTAGATTTGGCCGAGTCCTCCCGTTGCGATGATTGTTTGGTCCGCGAAAATATTATCTATTTTGTTTTTGCGAATGATTTGGGCGCCATAGCATATTTTGTTTTTCGCGATCAGGTTTAGAGCGAACGCGTTTTCCAAAATTGTTATATTCAAATGTTCTTTTACTCTTTTTACGAGTATTTGTTCTATTTCTTGACCCGTATAATCTCCAACATAAGCTATTCTTCTTTTGTTGTGTCCGCCTTCTTTTGTAAGCTTCAATTTGTCGTTTTCTTTTGTAAATGAAACGCCGAGCTCTATCAGTCTGTATATAGATTCTGTTGAATTTTTTACCATAAATTCGACGGCTTTTTTGTTGTTGTGATATTCTCCCGCTTCCAGAGTGTCCGCGATATGATTTTTTGCGCTGTCATGTTTGTCTAAGACCGCAGCAATTCCTCCTTGGGCATAGTTCGTATTGCTATCGATGAGTTTTTTTTTGGTCACCAAAATTACTTCACCTTTTTTTGCGGCGTGGAGTGCGAAATTCAATCCCGAGATTCCTGAACCGATGATAAGAAAATTGGTTTGCATCGGGTTTGATTTTAACAGTTTTTTGGAAGGATTGACAATTAAAAATTTTGTCAGTATAGTAGGCGTCTCTAATTTTAAAAATATATATGAATTCTTTTAATAAAAATTTAACTCCTGTTGATGAAGTTGTTGAGGGGCGTGTCGTGAGGGTTTGTGCTGATGGAGCTACGGTGGAATCTTCTGGAATTGCGGCATTGCGATTTCACATTGATAAATTTCATGATGATGTGTTGTTGCAGGTGGGAGATACTGTTTGTTTTAGGCCTTTGGTTGGTCTAGATGCTAAGGTTACTAAAATTTTGTCGAATCATTGACATTTCTTGGTTTGGAATTCATAATTTTCTGGCTTTAACCTTTTGAAAATGAAGAGACTTGGTGACTTGGAGTTGCTTGTTCCTGCGGGGAATATGGAAAAGCTGAAAGTGGGGTTACAGTATGGGGCTGACGCTTTTTATATGGGGATGCCGAGTTTTAGTATGAGGAGTAGGATAAATAATTTTGATGAAAAGTCTATTATGGAAGGGGTGAGGCTTATTCGAAAATCCGGAAAAAAATTCTATGTAACTATAAATATTTATCCTCGTGGAAATAAAGTTGATGCTTTCAAAAAGCATTTGAAATTTTTGAATGATAAGATGAAGCCTGATGGCGTGATTTTGGCTGATCCGGGAGTGCTGGAAATGGTGAAGGAATATGCGCCAAAATTGCCAATTCATATGTCTGTGCAAGCGAATGTTTTGAATTATCGGGCTGTGAAATTTTGGCAAAAACAGGGTGCTACCAGAATTATTTTGCCGAGAGAATTGATGCTTTCCGAAATAAAAGAAATTCATGAAAAATGTCCCGACATGGAATTGGAATTTTTTGTGCATGGAGCTATTTGTGTGGCGTATAGCGGGAGGTGTTTACTCTCGGCGTATATGACTGGGAGAGATGCAAATCAGGGAATTTGTGCGCATAATTGCAGGTGGAATTATAAGGTTCGAGAAGGGCATGAGTATGCTTTGGAAGAGGAGGAGCGTCCCGGAGAGTTTTATCCGATTGAGGAGGATTCTCATGGAACTTATATTATGAATTCCAAAGATATGTGCCTTCTCCCATATTTAAAAGATTTAGTGGACGCTGGTATTTGCAGTTTCAAGGTGGAAGGAAGGAATAAGACGGAATATTATTTGGCAACTGTGACGAAGGCTTACAGACAAGCGATTGATGATATGATGAGTCGTAAAAAATTTGATAAAAAACTTTTAGCTGAAGTTGCGAAAACTGGGAATAGGGGATTTATTCCAGGCTTTTTGTTTGGGTTTCCGGGAAATAAAAATGTGGAGTTTGACAAGAGCGCGCCTCAGCAGACTTATAAGGTTGTTGGGATTTTGAAGGGAGCTGTTAATAGTAAAAAGTTTGCAAAGTCGGATGATTTTTATGAAGTTGAAATTAGGAATCGGTTGGAAAAAGGATGGATTGTTGAAATTATGACTCCTGATAAGCAATTTGAAATGAAGCTTTTGGATATGTTTGATTTACAGGGAGAGGCGGTTGAGTTGGTTCATGGTGGAGCTGGAAATAAGATTTTAAAATTGAGGAAGGGGTTGCCTGAGAATTCGATTTTGCGAATTAAGTGTTAGTTGAAATTTCTGAACAGATGATATGGAGATGGGAATAAATCTTCAATTTCTTTTAACATTTCTGCGCTTACATATCCCATGAAAGCCATTT
>JAQVVS010000005.1 GCA_028698865.1 Candidatus Altimarinota bacterium
TGGATGTTTAGCCATAACTTTATTTTAATAATTCTTTTAATTTAGCAAAGGGTTGATAATGAATTCCTTCTTCTTTGCAGTAAATTTCGCAAAGCCCCTTACAGCTTTTAGAGCATACAGGAGTTATCGGGAAATGCAATATAATTTCTTGCCTAATCATCTCAGAAATGTCAACGGATAAGTGCTTTTTATCCACCAAGAAAAGATCTTCGGGATCGATAGTTTCAGAAGGTCTGTTCAAAAAATAAATTCTCTCTGCGAAATCCACTTTTATATTTTCACCGTACAAAGCTAGGCATTTATCACAAGTCATTTCTATTTTCGCTTCAAAATCTGATACTTTCACATTAAATCCCTCCTCTATTTTCATTATTTCCACCTTCCCTTTTATCGCTTTTTTAAATTTTAATCCTTCCAAAGAAACGAGTCCCTCAAAAGAATAAATATCGCGAGTTCCCGTTCCCCGTTCCATCAACTTCGAAATGTCGAAAATCAATATGTTTTTCATAAATTATCTTCTGTTTAGAGCCATTATCAGGCGAAGAATATGCAAGAAAAGGTTGAAAATATCGAGATACAGGCTCAGCGCCGCTTCCAGATACATGTTTTCGGGATATCTTTTCAATTTCTGCATATCGTACATCGTAAATCCCGCAAAAAGCAGCACTCCGATTCCGGAATAAATTATTTCAAAACTGTTTCCCCAAGGAATAAAAATCCCCATAACTCCGACTATAATCATTCCTATAAGCCCCATAACCAAAAATCCTCTTATCCCCGACAAATTGAAACTGGTCGTCCAGCCGATAACCGCAGTCGCCGTAAACATCATTCCGGTCGCGAGCAATGCTTGCATCAAAATGGTCGATCCGCCTGGACTGGCCGCCAAAACCGCGATCAAAGGAGCCACTGTAATTCCCGTAAAAAGAGTAAACGCTGCGAACAAAATCCCATTCAAAGGTCTTTTTTGACTCCACCATCGTGAAGTAAAAATAATCGCCAGCTCAAGCACAAAAAACACATAAATCAGTTGCGGCATTTGCACAAAATAGTGCATGAAATAATTCATCGTGACATAAACTCCCACAGCGGAAGAAAAAATCGCCAGAGCGAAAAATGTCATCACCTTCCCGAAAAAAGTCGGTCCCATTTGGACTTTTGTAGCCATCGGATTTGAGTTTGGATTTGGATTTTCGTTTTCGTACATGGTTTTTTGGTTAATTTTTTACTAAATTCTTTTGTGAATTTTTGCTCTGGCATTATATAAAATTTGCTGGGATTTGTAAATTTTCGATTATGCTTTTATACTTTGGGTCATGAATGAATCAAACGACGGACTAGATTGTAGAGGAGCACTGGATTTGGGCGACGGCCCAGCTTTAGGCGACGACCTAACTTGGGTGGAAATTTCGAAAGACGCTTTGGAGAGCAATATTCGACAATTTCGCAAACTCATCGGGGCGGAAAAACTTTTGTGTCCTTGCGTGAAGGCGAATGCTTACGGGCACGGACTTTGCGAGACGGCTCGGATTTTTGTGGATGCGGGAGCTGATTGGCTTTCCGTGAATGCTCTTTATGAAGCGGAAAAACTGCGAGAGCGTGGCATAGATTGCCCCATTTTGATTTTGGGATATGTGCCGAACGAGGCTTTGAGTAGAGCTTTGGGAATTGATGCGCGAATGACCGTTTACAATAAAGGAACTATTGAGAGGCTCGATAAAGAAGCTGGAAATTTAGGCAAAAAGGCGAAAATTCATATAAAAATCGAAACCGGAAATAATAGGCAGGGAGTTTTGATTGATGACCTTGCCGATTTCGCTAAATATGCGAGTGGATTTGAGAATGTTGAAATAGAAGGAATGAGCACGCACTTTGCGAATATAGAGGACACAACAGATCATTCTTTTGCTAAATTGCAAATTGAGAAATTTTTGAATGCTGAAGAAATTCTGAAAGGCGCGGGCGTTGATGTAAAAATTAAACATTGCGCAAATTCCGCCGCCACGATTTTGTTTCCTGAAACGCATTTTGATTTGGTGAGAATCGGGATTTCCGGCTACGGGATGTGGCCTTCGAGGGAAACCTATGTTTCGTCCCGTAGCAAAATCAGTAACGAGAAAGAAAAGGAAGAATTGGCACACGAGGGCGAGAGGGCTGTGTGCCTGGGATTTAATCTCACGCCCGCGCTCACTTGGAAGACAAAAATCGCACAAATAAAAAATGTTCCAGCCGGTGAATATATCGGATATGGATGCACTTATCGCACGACTCATTCCACAAAATTGGCGATTTTGCCGATCGGATATTATGACGGATATGATCGCGGTATGAACAATTCTTATGTTTTGATAAACGGGAAAAGAGCGTTCGTGAGAGGGCGCGTTTGCATGAATATGATAATGGTGGATGTGACGGATATCCCTGAAGCGAATGTGGAGGATGAGGTCGTGTTGATGGGAAAATCCGGAGATGAGATGATTTCGGCCGAGCAATTCGCCTCGTGGTGCGGTACGATAAATTATGAAGTGACGACCAGAATAAACGATAGAATTGCAAGAGTGGTAATCTGATGGCTATTACAGTATAATTCACGAAGAAAAAAATTTTTCTAAAATTTTACTAAAATATGACTAAATTAAAAGTTGCGGTTATTTTCGGAGGCAGAAGCGGAGAACATGAAGTTTCTTTGGTTTCGGCCACTTCGGTTATAAAGGCTTTGAACCCCGATAAATACGCCGTCGTCGAAATCGGAATCACTCATGAAGGAGAATGGTTTGCGGGCGAAAACTGCCTTGAAAAATTCAAGAAAAAAGATTTTGGAAGTCTGCGCCCGATCATGCTTTCCACAAAACCTCATTCGCTCGATTTTGATATCGCTTTTCCGGTTTTGCACGGACCTTTCGGAGAAGATGGCACTATTCAGGGACTTTTTGAAATGTTTCAAATCCCGTATGTCGGATGCGGAGTTTTGGCTTCCTCAACCGCCATGGATAAACTTCAGTGCAAAGCCATTTTGCAATCCGCGGGAGTGACTGTCGTTCCTTATGTCGGATTTAATCGCAAAGCTTGGCAAAAAGAAAAAGAAACAATTTTGGACGATATAGAAAATAATTTAGGAATCCCCTGCTTTGTAAAACCGGCAAACATGGGGTCTTCCGTTGGCGTAAGCAAGGCAAAAACTCGTGAAGAGCTGATGGAAGCGATTGATTTTGCGGCCAGATTCGACAGCAGGATTTTGGTGGAAAAAGCCGTGAACGCTCGCGAGCTTGAATGCGCGATTTTGGGAAATGCAGATCCAGTGGCATCGCCCGTCGGAGAAGTGATTGTCGGTGGAGAATTTTACGATTACAAAGATAAATATGTCGATGGCAAAGCTCGAACGCAAGTACCGGCGAACATTGACGGCGAAACAATGAAAAAAGTTCAAGAAATGAGTTTGAAGTCTTATAAATTGTTGGATTGTAGCGGACTTTCCAGAGTGGATAGTTTTCTAGATCGCGATACAGGAGAAATTTATTTGAATGAAATAAATACCCTTCCCGGATTTACTTCCATCAGCATGTATCCAAAAATGATGAAGGCGTACGGACTGAATTACGAACAATTGATCGATGAATTGATTGAACTGGGAATTGAGCGATTTGCCGACAGAAAAGCCAATCAAATAGTTTTTGATCCCGGGGTGGAGTGGTATAAAAAATAGATACAAAATCGATTGATTTCGGGCATTATATTGCGTATATTTGTTTAGCTTTTCAGAAGTTTTTTTTTACCGTTATTATGGATTTTTTAAAACCTTTCAGAAGAATTAAAACCGGGGGTGGCGGAAACAATTTCTTGGTTTTAGATATTGGAACCGATGTCATCAAGGCTCTTGTTTGTGTAGCGGAAGGATCAAAAGGAAAGGTTATAGGAGTTGGTAAAAAACAGCAAAAACTCGGAGATATGCAGGGAGGGGTCGTCACCGATATCGCTTCCGTTATCGCAAATTGCAATACGGCTATTCGAGAAGCTGAAAAAATGGCAGGCGCCACCACGACCAAAATGATTTTAGGAATTTCCGGAGAATTGGTAAAAGGCGCGACCACCACCACCAGTTATGTTCGCCGAGACGCAAATACAAAAATCGACTTGGCGGAATTGAAAAATATCGTTCACAAAATTCAATGGAGGGCCTTTGACGTGGTGAGAAGTCAACTTTCTCGAGAAACCGGCTACAATGAAATCGATGTAAAATTGGTAAATGCCGCGATCGTAGATACCAGAATTGACGGATACAAAGTGAGCAACCCCATCGGATTTCAGGGAAAGGAAGTCACTCTCAGCATTTTCAACGCTTTTGCGCCGCTGGTTCATTATGGGGCGTTGCAAACCATCGCGGCGGAAATCGACCGAGAACTACTCGCTATCGCCGCTGAACCATATGCGCTCACAAGATGTTTGGGAAATGAAGATAGCAGTCAATTCGGAGGAATTTTTATCGATATGGGTGCCGGAACGACCGATGTCGCAATTGTGCGAAACGGGACAGTGGAAGGCACCAAAATGTTTACTCTCGGGGGAAGAATGTTTACGAAAAGGCTGGCTCAAAATTTAAACATTTCGTTCCAAGAAGCCGAAGAAATAAAATTGAATTACAGCAACGATAAATTGGAAAGGCAATCTCATAGAATCGTGCGAGAGGCTATGCAGACAGATTGCGATGTTTGGCTTTCTGGCGTGATTTTGACGATTGAAGAATTTGAAAATATCGACGTTCTTCCTTCAAAAATATTATTGTCGGGCGGAGGATCTTTATTGCCGGAGATTAAGGAAGTTTTGGATTCAAGAGAATGGATAAAAACTTTACCTTTCGCAAAAAAACCTCAGATAAATTTTTTGAATCCAAAAATGATTACAAATATTGCAGATGAAACAAAAACACTCACTTCTCCGCAAGACGCGGTTCCTTTAGCGTTGGCAAATCTGGGACTATCTTTTATCAATGATGACGAGCTTCCTTCCAAAGTTCTAAAAAAAGTTGTTCGTTTAATGCAAATTTAATGTCCGAAAAAAAATCAAAAAAATCGGATAATTCGGAAAAAGCCCCAAAAAAAATCGATGAAAAAAATGGGGAGAGTTTTGAAAAAGATGTTGAACCCGATTTGGCAAACGATTCGGATGAAGGAACCGTTTCCGCCAGAAAAGTCGTTTATGCCGAAATTGACGACGAAATCACTTCCATTTACGACAAAATTCGCAACATAAAAGCCGTCGATGTGTATGTGGTTTTGCCAAAAAGAGCTGCTATTTTCCAAAGCATCATAAATTTAAAAATTCTCAAAAGAAAAGCCGAAAAACTCGGCAAATCCGTCTACTTTGTCACAAACGATAAAAACGGAACTTATCTCGCGACTCAAGTCGGTATCACAGTTTACGACAGATCCGCCGAAGGAAAACCATCTTTATTTTCAGCCGAATCATCAGATGAAAAATTGCGCATCACCCCTTTGAAAGCGACTGTAAATTCCGTCGAGGACGACACTCCCACCCGCACAAACGAAAGGAAACTTTCAATCAGCGAATTGCTGCGCAAAAACAAAGGAGGAGAAAAAACCGTCGATGTCACGAAATTGCAAACCCCAAAAATAAAAGAAAAAAAGGACAAACCGAAATTTGTGATAGTTGCTCCAAATCGCCACGCACTCATAGGATTGGTGGTTTTGAGCGTTTTTGTTTTGCTTACAATTATCTATATAGCTTTACCGGGAGCGACCATTTATCTCACCCCTTCCGCAAGCGTTTTGGAAAAATCCGTAAACATCACCTTGGCGGATTTCCAAAGAAATAAAACCGAATTGGATACTCGCCCACCCCAAATGATTGCCAGCTATCCCCTTTCCATCACCACAAAAAAATCTTTGAAATTTGTTCCGACCGGCAAAAAATTCTCCGAAAGAGGCTCAAATGCTAGCGGAAAAATCACAATCATAAATACAACCAATCAAGAGTGGCCTTTAATCCCGCAAACCAGATTTCAAACAGATGACGGAATAGTTTTCAGAATTCCAACCGGCGTGACTGTGCCGAGAGCAACAAATCAAGGAGCTGGAAAAGTCCAAGCTTTTGTCGTGGCTGACCCGATTGACGCTTACGGCGCAATCGTGGGAGAAAGAGGAAATATCGAGCCGACGAAATTTTTCTTGCCCGGCCTCAAAGATGACAGTCGTTCGAAACTTTACGGAGAAAGCGCAGAAAATATGTCCGGAGGCGTCACCGATTATATAAGCTATATTTCAAAGGAAGACATAGAAGCCGCGAGGGCAAAATTGCGAGCCGACTTGATAAAAAGTTCCATCGAAGAATTGCGCCAAGCGGTCGCGGAAAAAACTAAATTAGTTGAAAATTCCACAGTTTACACTTTGCTCGAAGGAGATAAGGCGGTGAAAACGGGTGAAGTAAAAATAAGCATAGCGGATGATTTGGAAGGGAAAGAATTGAAAGAATTTGATATAAGCGGAGAAGTTTCCGTGAGTGGAGTTTATTATGAGCGGGATGCGATGTTGGAGATTTTGAAAAATGAATTATTATTGAAAAAAAGTCCTCAAAAAGATTTGATCAGAGTGAATGAAGATTCTACAAATTATCGAATTTTTGAATGGGACGAAGATCGTGGGAAAATAAAAATGACTGCAAACATAAAAGGGATCGAGCAATTCGCGATTGATCCAAACAAAGAAAACGGGCAAAGGCTCCTTAATAAAATTCGCGACCATATCGCTGGAAAAGATATCGAATCCGCCAGATTATACATGCAAAATCTTCCGGAAATAAACAAGGTGGAAATCCAAAGCTGGCCGATGTGGGCGCCAACAATTCCAAAACTGCACGACAATATAAAGTTTGAAATAAGGGACGCGATGAATGTGAAATAAATTTATTTTATTGAGACTTTTCATTTTACAAGAAAACCAAGTGTGGTAAGATTGTTTAAGATTTCTTAAATCAAAAACCTCTAATAAAATTCCTATGAAAAAAACTTTCTTTGACAAGACTATTATTGGGCTTGTTCTGGCTGTATTCGCGAGCGTAGCATTGGCGGCGGGCGCAGTGGTGGCAAATACTCCTACTCAGGCTCCATCTGCGGGCAGTTATGTGAGTCCGACTTTTAAGGGAGTGACGATAAAGGACTCTTTATATGTTGGTGGAGGAGATGCTGCGGCTGATGTTACTTTCGACGAGTACTCTAATGTAGTTTTTAACGGAAGCATAAAGGCTCCTTTTATTTATGGATTTGAGGGAATTTATCCTTTAAGTATAACAACTCCAAGCCCTAGCGGAGTTAATGTTTTCGCCAGAACTCCATCAAATGGATTAAATAGTTTCACCGTAAAGCCTGACGGAATTGGATTATCTGTAACTAATGGTTTTTTCGACATAATGGGCCCAATAAAAAATACTGGAACAACAAATAACGGAGCTGTGAGAATTGATGACAGTTTAAGCCTTGGAAGTCCTAAGGGAATATTGATGGATTCTGGGATAAGACCCATTATTACCAGTAATTATTCTCCGTTTACCTCTGGCACCTATTCGGGCGTTGGTAGTTATGGACTTTTCAAGGAAAATTATTCTTTGGCTTTTGGTATCCCTAATTTTGATGTCTCTACAACTTATTTTGATTTTAAAACATATGCTGCCGATTCTACTGGGACTACTCTAATGAGATTAAGTAATACTGGGATTTTGGATATGAAGAGCACTGTGATTAAAAACACTAATATTTCTGGAGAAACTGCTGTAAAAATTGATGATGAATTGGATGTAAAATCAATGTTTCGAGCTTTAAGTAGCGCATCTGTTTCATATGTCTTAAATGTTGATGGAGAAATAAGAAAAGGAGCCGTGGGGGGAGAGCCTGTGAAAATCAATGACGACTTGGAGGTGACTGGAAAAATTGCTGGAAGTTTTGATAAGGAAACTATGTTTCAACAGTTTAAACCAGCAGCCTCTCCTTATATCATTGCCATTGGAGAAGTTTTGGCTCCAACCGCTCAATGCGCTGAGGGCTATTTCCCTATAGGGTGTGGATTTAAATCTTCAAGGAAAGATGTTCGTGTCTATACAATGTATATATATACTAATCCGAGCACTGGTATTTCCAGTTGCTTGTTTGAAGCGAATAATACTGGAACTGTTGCTGCTACTTTCACCCCTTACGCTAATTGTCTCAAGGGAAATTAATCATGCTCATCCTCCTCAAAACTCTCGGTTGCAAGGCGAATAGATATGAGTCGGATAAGTTGGTTTGTGCTTTGAAAAAAAAGCATGAAGTGTTGGAAAGCGGTCATCCCCGATTTAGAACGAAAAACATAGATTCCCTCCTGCCCGATATCTTGGTGGTGAATACTTGCACGGTTACGCAAGTGGCGGACAGAAAGTCGCGACAGGCTATTTATGGGATTAAACACCTTTATCCCGATTGCAAAGTGATTGTTTTTGGTTGCGGGAGCAATGTTTCCTCGGAAGAATACAAAAAGCTCGAAGGCGTGGATTTTGTGGCGAAGGATGTGAAGGAAGTTTTGGAAATTGTGGAGGGACTGGAAAGCCGTCATCCCCGATTTAGTCGGGGATCTGTGGGGGGAGGGGGAACGAATGACACTTCTAGGACTCGCGCACTGCTGAAAATTCAGGATGGATGCAATAATTTTTGCAGTTATTGCATCATTCCGCGAGCGCGCGGACCCGAAAATAGTTTTCCAAGTCGGGAGCTTATAAAAGAGGCTCAGCATTTGGAAAAACAGGGTTATAAAGAAATTGTACTTACTGGTATAAATATCGGTGAATGGGGGGAGGACATAGATTCCCGCCGGAGTTTATGCCGCGTGCGGTGCGGGAATGACAATGAAAAGCGCGGGAATGACCGCTTAAACATTGCCGATTTGATTGAGCTTCTCATTCAAAAAACAAAATCCGTGCACTTTCGCGTCAGCTCCATTGAGCCGAAAAACTTTTCACCAAAATTTTACAAATTATTCAAAACTGGCAGACTTTGCACGCACATGCATATCGCTCTCCAATCCGGATGCGATTCCGTTCTAAAAAGAATGCGACGCAACTACTGCACGAAAGAATTTTTTGACATCTGTGAAAAATTCAAAAAAGCTATTCCCGATATCGGACTAACCACCGATGTCATCGTCGGATTTCCCGGAGAAACGGAAAAAGAATTCGAAAAAACTTGCAAATTCGTCCAAAAAATCGGCTTCCTCAAAATTCACATATTCCCCTACTCAAAGCGCAAAAACACCCCAGCCTACTACATGAAAGATCAAATTTCGGAATCCACAAAAAAATTGCGCGCTGAAAAATTGCGAAAAATTGCAGAAAAAATGACATCCGATTTCATAAAAAAACTACTCGGAAAAACTTATGAAGTGCTTGTCGAAAATCCCCGGGGAAATTTTTACAAAGGATTTACTTCAAACTACATTCCAGTCAAATTTTCACGCAACACCTCCCCCGACACCTCTCGCTCCAAATCCCTCGCAAAAAAACGAATTTCCATTACGCTAAAATCCCTCCAAAAAGACGGCACGGTTCTCGGAGAAATTTCCAATCAACCCAATCGAAAATAGCGAAAATTCGCAAACAGCAATCAGCCCATCGCAATCGGAAATTTATAATCCCAACTGCTTCCTGATTTCGTCGGCCTTGCTGGTATCTTCCTGCTTCTTTCCTTCTTGGAAAAATTCCGTTTCCAAATCCATCCATTCCTTATAATGCTGATCTGCAAGCTTTTCCAGCTGAGGAACATGCTTCTTTGAAAGGGCTGCAAATTTCTGTTTTTCCTCTTCAAAAATGCGAATAAGTTCGTCGATCTGGGCTTGTTTTAGCTTTGGAATGGACTCAACAATCCTCTTTTTTTCGTCTTTGGAAAGAGAAATCGATCCCGCTAAAAGGCGGATAAAATATTCTTCGTTGAAATTTAGTTCATGCGCCGGACAAGTAACATTCAATTTTGGCGGAAACTTTGTGCCAAGCTGAAAATTTGCCGGAGTGGTATCCTCAGGCTCAACAGGTGGCATGCCTTGTGGTTGCGGATAAGCGCCTGGTGGAAATCCTTGCGGTGGCGGATAAGCGCCTGGTGGAAATCCTTGAGCTCCTTGCTGACCTTGCTGAGAAAAATCTCCTTGCTGAGGCATTCCTTGTGGTGGCATCGGAGGATAATAGCCCGGAGGGTATGCGCCTTGCGGAGTTCCTTGTTGAGGCATTCCTTGTGGCATCCCTTGTGGCGGCACTGGCGGATAATAGCCCTGAGGGTATGCACCTTGCGGAGTTCCTTGTTGAGGAATTCCTTGAGGTGGAGCCATGTTCGGATCTTGAGGTTGAGCTCCTTGAGTAGCTGGGTCTTGTGTTGGTGGGGTTGGTGGAGTTGGCGGGGTTTGAGCCGGGTCTTGCCCTTGAGTTTGTGCCGACTGGTTGTCGTCTTGGGGGTTCGCTCCTCCCTGTGCGCTTTGTGGATCCATAAAAATTTGTTTATTGTTTGTTTTATTATAAATAGAAAAACCCATTTTGGCAACCTGTTTGATGATTTTTTTTGATTTTTGAACTTTTATTAGACATTTTTCTTATTTGTTTATAGAATTCCGTTGCTCAAAAAATTCATTTAGGGAAATATGGACGATTAGCTCAGTTGGTAGAGCATCCGCTTGACTTGCGGAGGGTCAGTGGTTCGAGCCCACTATCGTCCACCAATAGAAATTTGCTCAGCTTAGGAAAGCATCATCCCCCTGACTTGCGGAGGGAAAGTGGTCCAAAGCCCACTATCGTCCACCATAATTTTCCAAAGTATTTTTCTGGTTTAGTAAACCTTGTTGTGGCCGCCGATATCCACAAATTTAAAGATTAGAATTTCTTTTCCTTTTTGTGAGTATTTTTCATAAATCGCCCTAATATCGTCAGTAATCGAAAATGCATATTCATTTTGACGCTTTCCTTTCAATTTATGAGTCTTCAAAGAAGTGGAATATTCATTATCAATAAAAATTCCAAGCTTTTTTATGAATAATTTCTGTGTTTTTGCGTTTAATTTCCCAAAAGATTTTTCAAATCTTCCGGTACGCTGGATGATTTTTTTCATTTAATAAGAGCTTCAAAGTTTTTTATACAAGCCCTTTTGCCTTCGTTTGTGGAAACGTCAAAAGAAGCTGTAACCTCATCATCGTCCGACACCAACCCGAATTTTAATTTGTCTTCGTTATAAGCTTTTAATGCCTGTATAACGATAAAGGTCAGGGTTACCCCATCCTTTTGTGCTTTTTTTTGGGCAATGATTTTTAATGGTTCTTCTATGTTGATTGTTAAGGAAGCCATATAGGTATTAATAAATAATAATTACGCACTAATATTACACTAACAATTCAGTAGAGTCAAGAGCGGGTTCCCTCAAAACTCAACCCTGCATAAACCCCGTTTTCTCCCTTCTGAAAGCCCAAATAAACCTAAAATAAGTAGAAGAAGGCTTGTTACCATTAAAGGCTCGCTACTATCGCGTACCATTTATAAATCCCGTACATTCCTCCTTTTCTCCAAAAATCCATCAAATCTTTCGAAGACATGCTTTTGTTCCCCGGTAATTCATCATTTTCATCTATAGTGAGAGATAAATTGTCTGGATTTTCTTCTTGTAAACTATCGTATATATAAAATTCATCTTTGTTCGAATTAAATCCAAAGATTGTCATGTAATGCTGATAATGGTCAATCCCTCCCAAAATAACGATTGGATTCCCCAATGAAAGTTGTTCGTGTAAAAAAGCGATTTTATCTCGATCCGACAGTCGTTTCACCTGTGGAATTTCTATATTTATCCCATTTTCTTTAAGCTGCCTTTCAAGACCCAAAGGTAGCGTATATTTGTTTGGCAATCTCCATTTAATTTCTTTTGCAAATTTTGATGAATCTATTTTTTCCTTTTTTAATGCTCTAACGACTGTGGCTACATTGTATGGCCCACAATCATTTACAGTTTGCCTAAAATTAATATCGCTTGAATAATCTATAAGGGCAATTTCTTTTATGTTGGACATTCCGATGGTTGGCGGTTTGTTGACAAAAAACAGTAAGCATAAAGCAATGAAAATTGCCACAATCACTACTCCGATTTTATATTTTTTATTCATTGATTTTCTTTTTTCCATATTGCGTAGACTTTACTTTGCGGGCTATCAGCTAGGTCTTCCGGAGTTACCAGCGGACCCGCATGCAAATCAAAAGACCGTCCATAGGTTTCAAGGTACATTCCCGTGACTGTTCGAGAATAACTTTTATAAATTAGAAGAGAACAGTACCATTTATTTTCACTCCATTTGCTTGCGAAAATACTGTATGGCTCCCCCATCTGATTTCTGGCATATTTTACAGCTCTTTTTCGCGCTTCTTGTTCTGTGATTATTTTTCTTTTACTTCTTGGAATATACCACTTATCTATTTCCCTAATCGGATTAGGGAAATTCGGTTTAAGCCATCTTACTTCCAGCAACTCATCCAATATCCAAAGATTTGCATTTAAATTTTTCGTACCATCCAATAATGTTACAGTTCTCGACTTGTTAAATTCATATTCGACAACGCCTTCTCTTACCTCAACTTTGTTATTTTTTTTATCACCTTTCTG
This sequence comes from Candidatus Altimarinota bacterium, assembly GCA_028698865.1. GTDB lineage: Bacteria > Patescibacteriota > Gracilibacteria > UBA1369 > LOWO2-01-FULL-3 > CAINDQ01. The sequence goes on from JAQVVS010000005.1 coordinate 12,659, forward strand.
CAAAAGAATTCCACTGACTTCTATAATTTTCAAAGGATTTAATTGTGTAACCAATGCGGCGTGATCGAAGGCTTCCCAAGGCAAATAACGAGCCCACTCTGAACTTTTGTAACGAGCTACAACAAAATCTCCGATCTTAACCGTTTTTGGAACGTCAGGCATTTCGCCATACAAAGTCACTATATTGTTTTGTGGACCTGACATATGTAGATTGTCAGTACTGTTTTGATTTTATCATTTTCCTAATATTATTCTACACAATTGCAAGAGTTCGGATTATTTAATGTTGACAAACAGCTCTTCCTCCTCCTGTAAGCCCAAATAAACCAAAAATAAGTGGGAGAAGGTTTGTCACCAATTAATTATTCATATTTCAATTCTTTTACGACTACTGCCGGATTTCCGGCTGCCACGACGTCGCTTTGAATATTTTTCGTGACCAGAGATTTGAATCCTATCACGGATCTGTCGCCTACGTGAACACCTTTAAGGATTGCGGATTGGCCCGCGATCCAGACGTCATCGCCTATCGTGATGGGTTTTGATTCGATAAATTTCGGGTCGTTTCTATGGTTGTGGTTTGTGGAATGGAAATCGGTATCGATTATCATTGCGCTTCCGATGAGACAGTTTTTGCCTATTGCTACTGATTTTTTTGATTGAATGGTGGCGCCGTTTATTCTGCATCCATCTCCTATTTTTATCACCGCGCTCTTGTCGAAAGTTTGGAAACGATTCCATTCTTCATGCGCCCATAGATTTACATCGTCGCCGATAAAGAGACGACCTTTGCCTCTAAATTTGAATTTATGATTGATGAAAATTCTTTTGCCAAATTTTATTTTTCCGCGGTAGCGAATTTTGAATAGCGGAATTAAGAAAATGCTGATTATGCGGGCGATTGTTTTTTTCATAATTCAATTATAGCTTCTTTTGAAAAATTTAGAAAAATTTTAAATATGGGTGATATGGTGGCTTCATGATTTTTGATTTTATAAAAAATATAGTGCTGAATTTCTTCTTTCCCAAGCGGTGTTTGAGCTGTGGAGAGGAAGGGAATTTCGTGTGCGAAAATTGTTTGAAAAAAATTTCTTTTTTGCAAAATCAACAGTGTCCTCAATGTCGTCGAAAAAACTTGATAGGCAATTTTTGCAAAAAAAAATGCCAAAATCTTTACAACTTTGACCAACTGATAGTTTCTTGTCATTACGAAAAGACCGCTTTGATCAAAAAAATCATAACCGCATTCAAATACCGATTTCTGAGAGAGCTTCGAACTCTTTTGGCAATTGTTTTAAAAACGCAATTTATTTATCTGTCTCAATTTATAAATTTTGAAGAAAATGTTGTTTTCGTTCCTGTTCCCATTCACAAAAAAAGACTTGGATACAGAGGATTCAATCAATCCGCAGAACTGGCAAAAGAGCTTCTAACCCTGCTAAAAACCGATGAGGATTTTTCAAGAAAATTCGCAAATATAAAGTTTTCCGACTGCCTTATTCGAACTCGATACCTTCATAAACAAGCCTCCTTACACAGATCCGAGAGACTCCAAAACTTGACCGATTCCATAAATTTTTCGCCCTCTTGCTCAGAGCAAATAAAAGGAAAATTATGCGTTTTGATCGACGATGTAGCCACCACTTGCACTACTTTAAACGAATGTAGCAAAGTATTGAAACAAAACGGAGCGACATATGTTTGCGGGCTTGTATTGGCTCGAGGAATATAGGTTTGGAATATGTAAACAGATGTTCTCTGGCACAAAATCCATTTTTTTGGTAGGATTCCTCCGCTAAATTCTTCCACTAAAAAAATTTATATGAAAATCGGGATAGACGCTTCCAGATACGGAAGTGAACAAGCAACCGGAGTAGAGTGGTACAGTCATCACATCATAAATTCACTAATGGAATATTCTGTAAAACACGGTGAAGACTCCATTGTTTTGTATTCTCCAGAACCGCTGAAGTTTGACGAAAAAACTCAAGAATTCATAAAAATTCATCGCTCAAAATTTCAAAATACGATTTTGCCCGGGAAAAGAATCTGGACTCATTTGCATCTCGGAAGAGAAGTCGCAAAAAACACTCCCGATATTTTGTTTGTTCCTTCTCATGTTTTGCCTTTGGACGCACCAAAAAACAGCGTTATCACAATCCACGACATAGCCTTTAAATACCTAAAAACTTCTTATTCGTTCATCCAAAATTGGTATCTGAATTGGAGCACGAAATTCGCCGTGAAAAAAGCCGCCAAAATTATCGTACCAAGCAATGCCACCAAAGAAGATTTGGTTCATTTTTACAAATGCGCGCCCGAAAAAATCGTTGTAATACCCCACGGATTCAAGCCTCCAAAACCTCTCCCTAAAGCCAAAGAAGATCCTTTTTCCGATCACGAAATTTTCAGATATTTCAAAATAGATAAAGACACCAAATACATTCTTTTCGTCGGCAGACTTGAAAGCAAAAAAAATCTTGAGCGATTGGTAAAAGCTTTTTCCAGATTTGTGGATAGTCATCCCGAATACAAGCTTATTCTAGCCGGAAAACGAGGTGTCGGCTTCGACAATATAATGAGAGTTATTCAAGAAAAAAACATGATGGAAAAGGTAATCATGCCCGGATATGTGAACGAAGAAGAAAAAAATATCCTTATTCAAAATTGCAAATTATTCGCTTTTCCTTCTCTTTATGAAGGGTTTGGACTTCCGATTTTGGAAGCTTTTTATTTTGAAAAGCCTGTATTGTTGTCAAAAGTATCTTCCCTTCCGGAAGTCGCGGGAGAAGCGGCTTTTTATTGCGATCCTTATGATGTTGAAAGTATTGAAATGGGCCTGATGAAAATCGTCAGTGATGAAGCTTACGCAAAAAGTTTGGTGGAATCGGGGAAAGAGAGACTTAAAGAATTTTCTTGGTCTAAAGCCGCTAAAAAAGTTTTTGCGGTTTTTGAAAATATAATTTCCGAAGATCATGGAAAATAAACAAATCGCCGGAATTTTATCCGAAATGGCGGATATCCTTGAGATACAGGGCGCCGACTTTTTTCGTTTGAATGCTTATCGGAAAGCCGCGATAAACATTTTAAACATGCCTCAAGATTTGCGTGAAATCGTTGATAAAAATCCTCGAGATTTGGAAAAACTTCCCGGAATCGGCAAAGGTTTGCAACAAAAAATTATCGAGCTCGTCACCACCGGAAAATGCCAAGAACATGAGGAAATAAAGAAAACCTTCCCTGAGGGACTTTTGGAAATTTTACGACTGCGCGGACTCGGTCCAAAAAAAGTAAAATTACTTTACTCTGAATTGCAAATTAAAAATTTGACGGAACTAAAAATGGCCGCCGAAGCACACATGATTCAAACCCTCCCCGGAATGGGAGAAAAAAGTGAAGCCGAAATTTTGAAATCCATTAGCGAATATGCAAATTTTTCTTCGGATAGATTTCTCATAAATGATGCAATGCAAGAAGCTTTGCAAATTATCGAATACATGAAAAAATGCAAAGACATCAAACAGCTCGAGTACGCTGGAAGTCTGCGCAGAAGTCAGGATTCCATCGGAGACATAGATATTTTGGCTACTGTGAAAGATTCGAAAAAAAGCCATAAATCTATAATGGAAAGATTTGTGCAATATCCTGAAGTTTTAAATATTGTTGCAGAAGGAGAAACGAAATCAAGCATAACTTTGCGAAGCGGAATAGACGTGGATTTGAGAGTTGTTAATGATGAAAGTTTCGGAGCCGCGATGCACTACTTCACGGGAAATAAGTCCCATAATATAAAAATTCGTGATCTCGCGAAAAAGAAAGGGTTGAAAGTGAGCGAATATGGTGTTTTTAAAGAGGAAAAAATGATTGCGGGCGCGAAGGAAAAAGATATTTTTGATGCTGTCGGGCTTCCGTATATACCTCCGGAAATGAGATCCGATAACGGAGAAATCGAGTACGGACTCGCGAAAGGTAAAATGCCAAAATTGGTGGAGCTGAAAGATATTCGCGGAGATCTGCATAATCACAGTCTTTACAGCGACGGAGAAAACACCGTTGAAGAAATGGCTAATACTTTTATCGAAAAAGGCTATGAGTATTTTGGAATCGCGGACCATTCCTCTGTGATGGGAGTGACTGGCGGAATGGGGAAAAATGATATTTCCAACCAATGGAAAGAAATAGAAAAATTGAATAAAAAATTCAAAGGAAAATTTACAATTTTAAAAAGTTGTGAAGTCGATATTTTGAAAGACGGATCGCTGGATTTTGATGATGAGACTTTGAGTAAATTGGATTTTGTCGTTATCAGCGCTCACATGTATCAAAAGCTTCCCGCAGATGATCAAACAAAAAGACTTATTTTCGCAATTGAAAATAAATATTCGAAAATCCTCGGACATCCCACTGGCAGAATGATAAATCGCCGAGCGGAAATGGAATTTGACATGATGAAAGTGATTTCTGCTTGCGTAAAAAACCATGTCGCTCTGGAAATAAATTCAAACCCGATGAGGCTCGATCTAGTTGATAAATATGTCCGCATCGCAAAAGAAAAAGGAGCCAAATTCGTAATAAATACAGACGCTCATGCGCCCGAACAAGCCGACTTTATAAAATACGGCGTCGGCATCGCGAGAAGAGGATGGCTCACAAAAAACGATGTTTTAAATACGATGTCTTTGAAGGATTTGACAGCGTATTTCAAGTCTGTATACTGAGCCCATGAGCAATAAATAAGCTCTTATTTATATACTTAACTTAATTCCCATGAAAAAACTTCTAGCAAGTTTGATTGGACTCTCTCTGGTCATTTCAATGACAGGATGTGTTTTGGGTCCGAGAGACGAGAAGCAGGCGTTTATAGACGCTACTGTTGAGGCTACGTGCCACATTTTCCAAGCTGAAAATTTGTTTGATCCGGCTTTGGAAGAAGAAGCGAAAGAAATCTACAAGAAATACGGATTCGATGCTGATGATCAAGAAGGAATGCAAGCAATCGCAACTAAATATGCCGAAGACGAAGAGGTGAAAATGGCGATAATGGAACAAATCAAGGAATGCAGTGATGGAGTTCCTGGGCTTGAAGGACTTGTTGATATGGCTGGAGAAGGAGAATTGATCGAAGAAGAACTTCTTCCTGAAGAAGTTGTTTTGGAAGAGGGAGAGGCTGAGGGAGAGGCTGAGGGAGAGGCTGAGGCTGAGGCTGAGGGAGAGGCTGAGGCTGAGGCTGAGGGAGAAGCTGAAGTAGAAGTTGAGG
>JAQVVS010000083.1 GCA_028698865.1 Candidatus Altimarinota bacterium
AGTAAGCATTGCTATCGCCATCGCAATTCACAATATTCCTGAAGGCATAGCGATCTCCATGCCGATATACCACGCCACAAAAAGCAGAAAAAAAGCATTTTGGCTCTCCTTTTTATCCGGAATGGCGGAGCCAGTCGGCGCACTCATAGGCTTTTTCCTGTTGAAAAATTTTTTAAGCGATACTTTATTTGGAATTGTTTTTGCGGGAGTAGCAGGCATCATGATTTACATTTCTTTGGATGAACTTTTGCCAACCGCCGAAGAATACGGAGAACATCACGTCGCAATCGGCGGATTGGTAGCAGGAATGTTTGTGATGGCTATGAGCTTGCTTTTGTGTGTATAGAAAAAATCAATAAACGATAATCCTATCCACTCCGGTTTTTTTATTTTTCGGAATTAAATCGCCGATTTCAAAAACATAAGAAACAACTCTCGTCCCTCCATCTATTTGTTTTTCAAAAAAACTTTGAAGCTTTTTTAAACTGTGAATCATCATATAACAAACAATTACATCCGCATCTTTTATTTACTGCTTTTTAAAATTTGCCCTGATTATTTTTCCCCTCCATCCTAAAAAACCTGCTTAATTTTTGCATAAAGAAAAACTCCGGGATCAATTTCATACCCGATAGCCTTCGCTCCATAATCCTTTTCCGCAAAATACAAAAATCGCCCATCCCCCGCCCCTAAATCATAAACAGTCTCCCTTTTTTTATTTTCGCCTCTTTCAAAACCTCATGCACCGCAACAAAAGGAGTCGGCACAAAAGGCGCCACTCCAAAAAAAGCGAGATAACAATTCACACAAAGATAGACAACTATCCCGCAAATAAACACTAAAGAAAATCATAAACCGATTGTAGCACAAATGCTTGACTTTTGCAGAGTTATGAATATATATTCATTATAGAATATTTGCTAACCAAAAAATCATGCCAAATTTCGACAAAACCGGGCCAGAGGGGAAAGGGCCAATGACGGGTATGGGCAGAGGAAAATGTGAAAAGTCCGATAATGAAAATTCAAAAACCCCATCTTTACAAAAAGGTCGCAGAGGAGGATGTTGTGGGCAAAGACGCAATAGATGTAAATAAATAAACATGCCACGCCCCCGTTCACAAAAAAAACTCGAGCAAGTTCCCGAAATTACTTTTTATAAACCTCAAGGAATACCATTAAAAAATCTTCAATCGGTTGAAATTTCACATGAAGAATGGGAGTCTTTACGTTTAAAGCATCTTGAAAAGTTAAATCAAATTTCTTGCGCAAAAAAAATGAAAACCTCTCAAAGCACTTTTCACAGAATTTTATCCAGCGCTCAGAAAAAAATAGGACAAGCGATTGTAAAAGGCATGGCAATAAAAATAATTCAAAGAAGAGCAGACTAATAAAGCAAACTCAGCCCCATGAAAACAGTCCTTGCAAAATTTAAAACAAAAAAGAGCGCATCGGTCCCCCCGTTGTTGCGCTCCTTTTATTACTAATGCTCCGTTGAATCGTCGATGCCTACATACTTGACCCCCAGGGTACTCAAGTGGGTGCTCTACGAGATCAGACTACGTCTGAACCGATATCAAGCTCCCGTAAGTGTGTTGATAGAGAGAGTAATTAAGACTCTAACGTAAAACAATAGAGCACCTCTCATTTTAGTAGCACTCAAAGCATTTGTAAAGGGCTTGCAAAAGCCATTGCCCTCACTCTCACCCCACTAGATAAAGTACTTTTGGACAAATTCAAACACAACATCTATGTTCCCAGAAGCAAAACTGTAGCCACAAGATCATGCAAATACCGCATAGCAGAGCCGAAAACGGAAAATCCGACGAAATCACTTAGAATAAAAGCATCAATCAAAATTATCGCAATAAAATATTTCGCCGCTTTTTCCATAAATTCCTCATATTTCGCGAAAATTCTTTTCGGAATTATGAGCCCCAAAATCTTTGATCCATCCAAAGGAGGGATAGGGAAAAAATTAAAAATTCCCAAAAAAATACTCACATGAAAAATCATCGTAAAAAACAGAGTGATCCAATCCGGCATATATCCTCCAAGATATTTCCATGGCAAAGCAACGGCAAAAGCCAAAACAAAATTCGACATCGGCCCCGCCAAAGCCGTCAAAGCGTTATCACGAATGGGATTTTTGAAATTATTCGGATTTACCGGAACGGGCTTCCCCCAGCCAATTGTTCTAGTAATCAAAAAGACTATCGAACCCAAAGGATCGAGATGTTTGATAGGATTTAAAGTGAGCCGCCCATTCAATTTTGCGGTCGGATCCCCAAGGTAATACGCCACCAAAGCGTGCGCCGCCTCATGCACGCTCAGCGTCACCAAAAGCGCAAACAAAAGATATACAAACTGAACCAAATTCTCCATAAATAGACTTATTAAATCGCTCTACTAAACAGCGTAAAAACAATGCCACAAAAATCGCATAGCTACAAGCCGCACTTTTTGCTATAAGTTTGCTGTAAGAAAATTTGGATTTCACGGAGAGGTGTCCGAGTGGTTGAAGGAGCACGCTTGGAAAGCGTGTGTGGGAGAAATCTCACCTGGGGTTCGAATCCCCATCTCTCCGCCATGAAAAGGTGGCTCTGCTAAAAGCAGAGACAGCTTTTTATTCCCGATGGGGATGAGAAGTTTACACCCGGAGGGGGCGCAAGCACCCGAAGCGGTGAATCCCCATCTCTCCGCCAGGAAGTAGCGAGATTTCCGGTCCGAAGTGAAGGCAAACTAGCATGTTTGCCGTAACGCAGGACTTTGTTCAAGAAAAATGCTTCGCGAACAGCGAAAATTTTTCGTAGAACAAAGAGGAAATCCCTATTGATGAAAAGGTGGCTCTGCTAAAAGCAGAGACAGCTTTTTATTCCGGATGGGGATGAGAAGTTTATCCCCGAAGGGGGGACAAGTCCCCGAAGGGGGGACAAGTCCCCGAAGGGGGGAATGGCTTTCTTGAGCCAAAAAATAAACTCAGAAGTCTGTTCGGACAGACTTTTTTACACTTCTCAAAAAAACTCCTCCACTCAATCAACATATCCTCATTTAAAGTTAAACTAAAAAAACTGGGGTCTTTTCAGCTCTACCACTTGACAAAACAAAAAGATAACGTATTCTGCCGATGTTGTGTCATACTGCAATTGAAGAAAAAATAAATAAAAGTTTAAGCCCAATTTTTAACCCTAAAAAATCATGGAAACCGAAAGACAAATAAATCAATCCGACCTTCTAGTGACATCCACAACTCAAGTCTTAGAAAAAATTCAAAGCCTCGGCCTGCCGGATTCAGCATTAGAGTCAATCGCAATGTGCGAATGCCCTATAAGCGCCACTCAAGAGACAATCAGGTCTTTAGTCCAGCAAAACCCATTCATGGACTCACCAGACACGGCGCACCAAATACTGATAAATGTTGGAGTCTTGAAAAATGAAACTCCTCAAAACGAATACGACTAAAAAATTTTCTATCCAAATATACAAATTCCCTCTCAACCAAAAAACAGCAAGATAGCCTGGTTCGGAACAAAAAATATGCAAAATTAGCATACTCAAAACATAGCAAAAAAAGCGTAGAAATTTCACGACGATCGAAAGCAAAAAATTTCAAACTTTTTAAATATTTACCAATTAGAAAAAGTGACAACCTTTGGACTAACAATTTTTCATAAATGAAAAAAGTTAATCTTCCTTAATACAACGAACAGCAAATCCATATGTACGAGCAGTACTGTTAACACTCCCACTACTAGCGGCGAAGGACAAACAACGTGAATAGGTAGGTGAATAGGTAGCATCTACAGTACTTGACCAGTATTGACCACTTTCCCCAACCTGATTGAGCCCGTTAATACTGTAATAACGATAACCAGTTGCTGGTAACTTTAAAGTTGAAGCAAAAGCCCCTGTGGCATTATTTGAGCTCCAACTTACTCTCTCGGCATCCCATTCTGCCCCTGTCGGGAGTCTAAACCCGGCAGGACATATGCCTTCCCCATCAGTTTTGGCAAGATAAGCTGAACGTAAGGCGCCGTTACTGTCAGTACTAGACCATTCATCCGTTGGCCAATTTAGAAGAATAAAAGTATTTGTTCCTGGAGTGATGGTTTCAACTTGCCCCGTCTGAGTGCCACTGTTACGAACTTGATGACCATCTGCAGGTCTGCCCCACTGGAACAAATGACCGTAAGCAGCGGAATCGTTAGATGCTACAGCTTTTTGGGTAGCTCCCAAATTGCGATCGAGCCAACATTTACCAGTGGTCGCGTTACTCACTGTTCCATATGTCACCGGAGAGCCATTGTATGTAAAGCTTACATCGTCGCCACAAACAAATACATTGATTGTCCACTTGGCATAAAGAGTAACACCAACATTTGCAGTGTAATTTTCACCTTCAGCATAATCAGTTCCAGATCCATTGGCTGCTGTATTCCAACCATCAAATGTGTAGCCAGTCTTGATC
>JAQVVS010000084.1 GCA_028698865.1 Candidatus Altimarinota bacterium
ATAAAGTATCCATGAAAAACATGGGAACTCTCACTTTGGCAATCAATACCGCGTCTTCGCAAACATCCATCGCTTTGTTTGATGGCGAAAATTTGCTAAACGAAAAATATTGGCAGAGCAAAAATGACGAGGCCGAAAAACTCATGCCGGAAATAAAAAAACTTCTCAAAAAAAGAAATTTCGATGAAATTGGAAAAGTGATTGTGGTAAAAGGGCCGGGCTCTTTTACTGGCCTTCGCATCGGAGTGACAGTCGCAAACACAATCGCATATTTGAATGAATGCGAACTTTTTGGAGTGGACACTTGCGAATATTTATGGGAAATGTTGGATGAAAATTTCGCCGGAGCAAAAGTTTTGAAATCCCTCGCTCTATTGATTTTTGCAGGGGAAAAAGGCGTATACATAAGCCAAAATTTCGAGTCCGCAAAAAAAGCGGAATTGATAAATTTACCCGACTTGATTGAGCATTTGAATTCAAAAAAAATCACAAAATTTTTCGGAGACATTTCAAAAGACCAAAAAAAAGTTTTGAAAGAATTTGAATTTATCGAATCAAAAAAATCATTCGCAGAAATTATCAAAAAGATTATTGCAAAAATCAATTCCAGAAATTTGCAGCCTGTCCCGATCGTCGAACCAATTTATGTAAAAAAACCAGCAATCACGGAGAGCAAAAAGAATATTTTTGCCTCTTAAAATAATTCTAAAATTTTTCTAAAATGCTTTACATAGTCTCCACCCCAATCGGCAACCTCGAAGACATCACTCTCCGCGCCCTTCGCACCCTAAAAGAAGTCGATATAATCGCCGCGGAAGACACTCGCCACGTTCAAATTCTTCTCAAAAAATATGACATAAAAACGCCCACCTTGAGTTTTCACTCATACAGTGGCGACATGAAATTGGAAAAACTGATCGCTGTATTAAAAGAAGGAAAATCCATCGCGCTTGTTTCCGATGCCGGCACTCCAGGAATCTCCGATCCGGCTTACGCGCTTATCAAAAGAGCTATCGAAGAGGGCATCCAAATTTCTCCGATCCCGGGGGCGTCCAGCCTGCTTGCCGCGATTGTGATGAGTGGACTTGCGATGCATCAGTTTTTATATCTCGGCTTTCTTCCACTAAAAAAAGGCCGTCAAACTTTGCTGAAATCTCTTGCGGAAGAATCTCGCACTCTCGTGATTTTCGAATCTCCGCACCGCATTATTCGCACTCTCAATGATTTATTGAACTTTCTCGGCGATCGTGAAATCGCTGTTTGTCGAGAGATTACAAAAATTTATGAAGAAGCTTTGCGAATGAAAATCTCCGAAGCTTTGGAACATTTCAAAACCAAAAATCCAAAAGGCGAATTTGTCTTGGTGGTCGAAGGGAAGCGCTAAAATGGAAGTTATTGATAAACGGAGTGATTTCCAATTGTGAGGAAATAAACCTCCTCTTTTGAGATATAAGTAAAAACAATTCTATATTTATAATTTACAGAAAAACTATATTGATTTAGGCGCCCGCTCAATTTATGGGTTTTTAAAAATTGATGAGATGGGTCCTGCGCAAATAGTTTAATTTTTTCTTTAGCTTCAATTTGCAACTCTTGGTCCAGTTTTTTGAATCTCCTCAAGAATTTTGGGGAATAGGTAATTTTCATACTTGTTTAAGTAAATCATCCAAGTCGCCTCTCAAAATTTTGCCGTCTTTTAGCTCTTGTTCAGCCTCAAGGACATCTTTGATGGCCATTTCTTCCGCATAAAAATCGATAGCTTTTCTGGCTACATCAGCTTTATTTACGCCGTAACCGTTATTGACTAAGGTGGTGATTCTTTCTTCCAATTCGGTAGTCAAAGGAACAGATAAAGTACTCATGTTTAAATGTATTATATTATCATATGATATTATAATACTATCATTTTCTCGATCTGTAGGCAAATTTTTTTGAGACATTTGTTTGAATTTATCAATAGTAATTTCTTTTTTAGCAGGCAAATATTAAATTTTTCTAAAATCTCACAAATATAAACTTGCCATGGCGAGTGAAATTGTGTGGAATTGAAATCTTCGCGCCGCCGTGGCGGATCATTCCCGCGTTCCTCTGTCATTCCCGCGAAGGCGGGAATCTATGTCCTCTGTCATTCCCGCGAAGGAGGGGTCATTCGTGAAACTTGCCGTCTTTTCATTAAACTCCTATAATACAGACGTGCCTCTTACTCATTCCCATATGATTTCAAAAAAAGGATTTACTCTGTTTGAAATTTTGTTGGTGATTGCAATCATGGCGATTATCGCGATTGCCGCGCTTACTTCCACTGTAAATACTCAAAAGCAATTTGTTTTTGTAAATACTCACAAAGAACTTTTGGCGAAAATTCGCGAAGCCAGACTGTACAATGTCACTCAAAAGTCGGTGGAGCTGGGGGGCTCATTGGGATTGGGAATTCCTTCCGCATATGGAGTGAATATTTCGTGGAATGATTCAAAAATCGTCACAACCGTTTTTGGAGATCTGGCGGAAGGGGGAAATGTGAATAGATTTGATGACAACGAAATAATAGGACCCTCTCACTCTTTTGATGCGACAAAATACACGCTTACTTTGAAAACTTCTCAAGCAGATATAGCATTTAATAATGCAAATACCTCCCTCACCATCCTCTACCAGCCCGGCACGCTAAAAGCTGTCGCCTTATACACAACCGACGATTGGCAGACATCAGAGCTTCTCAACGACCCATACATAAAACTCGAATTGAAAGATTCCACCAGCGAAGCCTTAAAGAAAAACATCGTGATTTTCACTCGTTCCGGAATGGCCGAGGAAATCCGCGATTTAGATAAACTGCCACAACAACAATAAATGAACAAAAAAGGAGAAACATTATTGGAAGTTTTGATCGCTCTCACAATCGTAGCGGTGAGTGCGGCGGCGGCGGCATCGGCTATAGTCTCGGCAAATAAAGGCCTGGCGCTTTCAAAAAACTATATGGTCGCGCAAAATCTCGCCAGCGAAGGTCTCGAAATCGTGAAAAATATCCGCGATACGAATTGGATGAAATTTCCTTTGAATAAAAAGGACTGCTGGCTGAATTTGAATGTTGCGGCGACGCAGAGTACGGATTGTGCGGCGGAGAAGATTGAGTGGAATGAAGGGGCAGATGCAAACAACGACTACTATATTGAAAAAATTGGGAATAGATGGACTCTCGGGACAGACAGCAATCAAAAAATAGATAATTTGCCAGTGCCAGATAAATTCGGCTTGAAACTTGAGGAATCTCAACCCCCAGCCTCCCCAGAAAGAAAATACACCCCAATCAGTTCCGGCGAAACAGCCGCCTTCTACCGCGGCATCCGAGTTTTAGACCTAGACACGACTAACGGCGAAGAATCCCTCACCATCCAAGTCATCGTAAAATGGTACGAAGGCGCAAAATTATTTGAAATACAAGGCACGGAAATTTTAACGAATTACTTATAAATGTTCCGAAAAAAAATAAAAAAAGGATTTACGCTCATCGAAATTTTGATTGCCGCAAGCCTTTTTGTGGTGGTGACAACCATGACTACGATGATACTTTTTGACATTATAAATACCGAAAAAAGGACGAACATTTTGAGCGCGGTATATGATGATGCCAGAGTCGTGATGGAACAAATCGCCACGATGATTCACGAAAACGCTATCGATTATGATGAATATTACAGTGTGAATGTGATACAGCATAACACAGGTGTCGCCTACGGAATGTATCACGGTGTTTATTCAGGAAGATTTTATGATCCGGGGCTGACTTATGATAATTTAGGAGTGGGCAAGCAAGGTGAAAATCCCGAAAATTTGGGAGTGGAATGTTCGGATGTTCCGCCACCACCATCTATTTCCGAATGTAAAATAATTTACAAATCTTCAAAAGATAAAAATACGGGAAAAAATCCGTATGAAGGGAGCGGGGATGATAATGAAAATACGGGAAATGCTTTTTGTGATGAGAATGTGTCGCCCGCTGGAGCAGGAGGGTGTAGCAATTATAAAACATCGGAAAATCACGCTTTAGCAGTCCACGACGAATTATTTCTCTTAAGCCCCGACGGCACAAAAAAGACAATTATTGCGAAAATGGCGAGCTTGACCAATAATCAGCCGACTCCCGACTTCTCAATTGGCATACTGGAACTAATCGGAATGGACAGCGATCAAAACGGGATGGTAGATCTCTTTACTTGTGCGACGGATTATAGTTGCGACAGTACGCCAGCAAAGATAGCTTCATATTTAGTCACTCCTCTTGCTCAGAACCCATTCCCCGGAATCTTAGATCAAACCGATATTCCTGCCGGCTTCTCCATCTCCA
>JAQVVS010000006.1 GCA_028698865.1 Candidatus Altimarinota bacterium
CAATCAAGGTTCTTTCACAAGGAAATGACGATATTTTCGTGGAAATCGCCAGTAAAGATGAAGGACTTTATTCGCCTTCATACACACTATCCGGAAGAACCGATGCGCAAGGAAAAGCTGTTTTGAATTATAAGCTTTCCGATGGAGAATATGTTGCGGGAATATACGCTCAAAGAGGCTCTGAAAAAGTGAGAGGAAACGAATCGGAATTTGTGGTTGAGGGAACGATAGATGGAGAATTTTTCGTGGAAGATCTTGTTGTAAAAGAAGAATATGAACACGAGAGAATTACCAAGTCTTTGGGAGAATTTGTGGCGCAAGTTGTTGAAACAGTTGAAAAAATTCAGCCTAGATTTAGCGCAAACGCTTTTGTTGAATATCGCAGAACCGGAGATAAAGTTTATTTTGTTGAAGGAAAAGTGAGGATTCCGGATGATAAAAACAAAGTGGTTTACTTGGCTTATCAATCTATTACAACCGGATCTGTCGTGATCGCTGATGCGTCTCAGGGTGGTAAATTTTCCGAGATGATTCCAAAAATTCTTGCGAAAGGAGAACATTCTTTGATGACATACGCTTACGATCCGAAAGAAGATAAATCTACCAGCTTGTTTAGAATCGTTTTTGAGAGAATGTAGTTGTGATGATTTAGTGGCGGAAAAAATTATAAAATGATAAATTACTCAATGTTTTTCTAAAAGTAATTTATTGTTTTATGATTATTGGACTTACTGGATCAATGGGGTGTGGAAAAGGAGAGGTTGTGAAGATTTTGGAAAATGAGGGGTTTAAGTATGTGACGCTTTCGATGATGGTTAGGGAAGAAGCGAGGAAGCGCGGATTGTCTGAAGAAAGGGAGGTATTGATGGGAGTCGGAAATTCTATGAGAACTGAAGGCGGCGCTGGCATTTTGGCAAAAAAAGCGCTTGAGACGATTTTTGGTTCTGGACATGATAAATGGGTTGTTGACGGGATTCGTAATCCGGCTGAAATTGATGAATTGAAGAAAGGCGAAGGGGTTTATATCGTTGGCATAAAAACCGATTTGGATTTGTTGGTGGAAAGGATTATTAGTAGAAACAGGGAGAGTGATGCGAAAGTGCGTGATGATATTGTTCACAAAGTGAGGAGGGAATGGGGAGAAGGGGAGAGTGAAGATGGTCAGCAAGTTGGAAAATGTATGGAAAAGGTGGATTTTTTGATCGAAAATAATGGTACTCTCGAAGAATTGAATCAAAAATTTACGGAATATTATAAGACTATTAACTGATTTTATATGGTTATTAAAAAAGTGAAATATGATAGGCCTTCAAAGGATGAATATTATATGGATTTGGCGCGGAGCGTTTGCAGGAGAAGTACTTGCACCAAAGTGGAAATCGGAGCTGTGATTATTCGTGACGATCAAGTGGTGGCGACCGGATATTGCGGAGCGCCTCGTGGAACAAAAAGTTCTCTCGAACATGGATTTTGTTTGAGGAAAAAGCTTGGAATTCCGTCCGGGCAAAGATATGAAATGTGCAGAAGCGTTCATGCCGAACAAAATGCGATTATCAATGCGGCTCGTTCTGGAACGAGTTTGCTTGGAGGAGATATGTATATTTTTGGAAAAATTCGCAGTGAAGATGGGAAAAGTTATGAACCGTTGGATGCTTTTCCGTGTTTTATTTGTAAAAAAATGTTGATTAATTGCGGGCTCAAAAGGGTTGTTTGTTCGCTGAAAAATGGCAAAACGAAAGTTTTTAAAGTTGATGATTGGATAAAGGAATGGTTGAAAAATGATATTATTGACGATAAATTTCAGTATGGGGAGGGTGTTAAAAAATAAATATTTTTCTAATTTCATAAAATTATGGCTTCACAACATTCAATGGATATAGTCGTAAAATTTGATAAACATGAAATGGATAATGCTATTGATCAGGCGCGAAAAGAGGCTGTGAACAGGTATGATTTGAAGGATGCTGGAATCGAAATCGAGTTTGCGGATGACGATATAAAATTGGTGGCTGGAAGTGAAATGTCACTGGAGGCGGTTTTTGGCATTATCGTGAAGAAAATGGCGGGGCGTGGACTTTCTCATAAAATTTTGGATCGCCAAAAGATTGAAGAAGCCGGAGGAATGAAAGTTCGCCAGCATATAAAATTGGTAAAAGTTTTGGATTCTGAAAGCGCAAAAGAACTTAGTAAAAAAATTCGTGATGCTTTTCCTAAAGCAAAACCATTGATTCAGGGCGATACAGTTAGGGTGACATCCGGTTCTATCGATGAATTGCAGGAGATAATTGCAATGTTGAGAAATGATGAAACTGTAAAAGTGCCTTTGGAATTTACAAATTATCGATAATTTATAAAATATGAAACATTTTGTTTGTAAAGGGGGATGTGGTGGAGTTTCCGAGGTGGAGGGATTTTGTGAAGCGGATGGATGTCCGAATCAATGGCAACCTTTTGAAGAATGCGATTGTGAAGATGGAAAGCATTTTATGGAGGGGAATGAATCTGCTGATTCGAAAATTACTGTTAAAGATTCGAACGGGAATGAGCTTAAAGATGGGGATTCTGTGGTTTTGATTAAGGATTTACCTCTGCGTGGATCTTCGGCTGTTTATAAAAGAGGGACAAAAGTTTCAAACATTAAACTTACCGATAATCCCGAGGAAATCGATTGCAGGATTGAGGGATCGGCGATTGTGCTGAGAACGGAATTTTTGAAGAAAGTTTAGCTTATATCAAGGCCTGCTTGAGTGATGATGTTTTTTTGTTTTCTCATCCAGTTCAATACCGAGTCTTCTATCATTTTCACAGCTTGTTTCGATATTCCCAAGTTTTTTCCTATTTCTTCCAAACTTAATTGTTCTTGTTCTTCGTTAAATCCCATCCTGTTTATGAAAACATACCATGCTCTTTCTTTATTTCGGTGATTATATTTTTGGTAAAAAAGTTCTTTCAATTTTCTAAAAAGAAATTCTCTTGATTGCGCATTTTCAAATTCTTCGTATCCTGTTTCCAGGGTTCCCAATCGATCTTCTATAGTTGTAGGATTTTCGTCTGTATATGTTCCGCTTGAGTTTTGAAGGTGAGCTAGTGGATGATAAAGTCCGTTTAGACACATTTCCGCTTTTATTTGAGGGATTCTCAAGTCGCTTGCTATTTCTTTTGCTGCTGGAGGGCGATTGTGTTGTTTAAAGAAATTTGCGCAATATTTTTGTATTTTTGATATTGTTCTTTGATTGTGCTCAATTGTTGTGGCGTGTTTTCTGCTTGTTTGTCTTAAAAGTCCTAGGATTTTAGGAGTTGCATAAGTTGTTATAACTGTATTTTTTGAAAAATCCCAATTTTCAATTGCTTTAAGAAATCCTCTCCTGCCGATTTGTTCCAGCTCGTCTATCGGGAGGTCTTTGTTGTATTTTTTTGCGGTTGAAATTATAAAATTTTTATATTTTTCAAATAAAATACGCATAGCTCTTTCGTCTCCCTCTTTAACTCTTGCTATCAATACTTCATCTTCACATTGAGAGCTTGATTGGACTGGTTTTTCTGCATTTGGTTCTTTTGCAGATGATTGTATTGTTTGTTCAATTATGCTTGCCGTGTTTTCTATCATTTTTCCCATTTCTATTTCAAACATGGTTATGGCGATAGTTTTTTCATTGATTAATGGCAGAGGATTACTTTCATCCTTGTTAAAAATAGCTTCTCTATTTGATCGATTCATTGAATTGTGTTTTAAGCGGAGAGGTATTTTATATCAAAAGTCAAAAAAGTCAAGACGTTGTTTTTGAATTTGTTAAATTATAGTTTGCCTCGCAATTTAAGGGATATCTTGGTTGGCGATTGTCTTTAGAACGGAATTTCTGAAGAAGGTTTAGGGGTTTTTTATTTTGAAATCAAACTGAGTTTTTCTTTTCTGGAAAGGGTTTTGATTCGAAATTCTTCTTTTGAGGCGAGGGAACGATTGCGGAATTTTTTTGAATAAACAAGGGCCACCGGTCTGCGTGATTTTGTGTATTTTGCTCCGAGTTTAGAGTTATTGTGTTCATCAATTCTGCGATTTAAATCAATCGCAATTCCGGTGTATAAAGTTTTATCAGCGCACTCCAAGATGTATAGGTGATACATTTATTTCTTTGCTTTCTTTGGTTTTTTCTTGTTCTTGTTTTTTGAATCTCTGTTTTCTCCTTTTCCCATGGAATGAGTTGTTAGGGGTTGAGCTTGTTGCGCTTATTATATACACATTAATTTATTTTTTAAATCTTTTTTCAAATTTGAGTTAGGGAAAGGGTTGCACCTCTATCTTAATTACATTCCCCAACCTTTCGTTGAATATAACCCCTATTTTTACTTCAGTTTTTATAATTAGGATTCTTGCTTGACAAGCTTTTTGAAATGTGCGATTATGGTTTACCATTTTAATTTTATAACCAATAAAACAATGGAAAAAATGTCTGGAGAAGGGTCTTCGGTCGGGAAAAATCTTTTACTGTCGGCGGCTCTTGCCCTTGGGCTTGCTCCCGGTTGTAATCAAGGTAAACTTCATGCTCCAACCGATGCTGAAAGAATTTCAACATCAGTCGTTGCTGCTAGGTCCGCTTTTGATGATAGTTGTAAGAGGGGCAATATGGAAATGAGAGATGTTGATTACTGTGCGGGGATAATTGAACGTTTGAGAGAGGAGTTGAGTGGTCTTTCTTTTGAGCTCAAAAATGACAATGCGCGGACTGATGCGGATGCCACTTTGCAATCAATGAGTTTTGTATTTGATCTTGCCGAGAAAGAGATATGTCCCGGAAAAGGCGACAGATGTCAGGAAGAATTGAACGAGATGAGAAATAATGTTTATTCAATTAAAAAGGAGATTCTTCAAAATGGTCATAAATATACTTCTGCCCAATTGGTAGGAATGTGTAATAATGCTGTTTCTATTCTTAGCGAGATGGGTGGGGCTTATGAGCAGGCGGATGTTGCTGAATTTATGAGCTTGAGAGACCGTATTATGAATAGACCTGTTGACGAGAAGTAATCACTTGGAAATTTTTTGAGAGAGAGCCTATCATCGGAAAATTCGATTGATAGGTTTTCTTCGTTCTGCGTGGAGTGGTCATGGTTTAGCTTGAATTCTGAACGATAGGATTCTATTACGAGGAAGTGGGTGATTTTGCAAGAGAGCTCATTATTCCTTGTCTTTTGCCAATAAGAGGAATACATTGCGGCAGTTATTAATTGAATAATGAAATTATATGAGAAATTTTAGTCGAGGAAATGGCTCTGGAAGCCGTGATGATAGGTTTGGAGGAAGAAATGATAGGGAAGAACGACAAATGCATAGGGCAACATGTGCTGATTGTGGGAAAAATTGTGAAGTTCCTTTCCGTCCAACAGGAGATAAACCGGTGTTTTGTAGTAGTTGTTTTCAAAAAAACGATAGTCCTAGAGGGAGAGATGATCGTTTTGGAGGAAGAGGCGATCGTTCTGGGGGAAGAGATCGTGGGTTTAAATCAAGAGATGAAAGGCCAAGAAGAAGAGATGACAGATTTGGAGGGAGGGAAGAGAGACAAATGTATAAAGCGGTTTGTGATGCTTGTCATCAAAGCTGTGAAGTTCCTTTCCGGCCTAGTGGAGACAAACCGGTTTTTTGTAATGATTGTTTTGGAAAAGATGAAGTTGTTGCAACTCCAAAGGTTGATGTTTCCAGCAAAAAACATGATGAAATTAATGCAAAATTAGATAAGATTATAGCTCTTTTGCATCGGATTGATCCTTCTCTTGAGCCTAAGAAGATATATGTGAAAAAAGAAGAAGTTGAAAAGGCTCTAGAAAAGAAAGCTGAAGTAAAAAAAGTGGTTTCTCCAAAAAAAGTTGCTGTTAAAAAGGTTGCTTCTAAAAAGGTTGAACCTAAAAAGGCTGAACCTAAAAAAGCAACTGCGTCTAAAAAAGCCACTCCAAAGAAAAAAGCTAAGAAGTAGTAGTGTTTTTTAAAACCTCTAGTTCTAGCTCTAATTCCATCCATTCTTCCTCGTTTTTTGCTATTTCTTTTTCAATTGTAGCTAAGCGGTTATTTTTTTCTTCGGAAAATTCTTTGTAATGTTCTTCGAACCATTTTAATAAACTCTTTTTTTCTTCTTCCAGTTTGGAAATTGTTCTCTGTAAATTTTTTGATTGATTCTCGGCTTTTTTGATCTTTAGTCTTAGTTCCTTTTTCTCGTTTTTGTTTAAATTAGGGTTGAAATTTTCGCTTATTCCCAAATCTTTTTCAATTTCTTGTTGGAGATGATAAATATATTCTTCGTAGTTGTGATGGTATCTTTTTATTTCGCCGTTTTTGACTTCAATGATGCCGTTGGCGACGATTTCTACGAATGTACGATTATGACTTACGAATATTACTGTTACGTTAGAGTTTTTTAGAGCTGAAGCAAGTGCTTCCACTGTTTCAAAGTCTAAATGATTGCTTGGTTCATCAAGCAAGATGACATTATTTTTCTGCAATAATATTTCCGCTAAACAAAGTCTGGATTTTTCTCCTCCGCTTAATACTGAAATCCTTTTTTTGAGAGATTCGTTTTTAAAAAGAAAATTTCCGGCCATTTTAAAGATTTCTTGTTCGCTGGTATCGGATGATGCAACTTTTTTTAAATAAAATTCTACGGTTTCCTCAGAGATTAATTGGGCGGGGATATGTTGAGCGTAATAACCAATTTTGATATTGTGTCCCCATTTATAATTTCCTGAAAGTTTTTCGATTTCACTGGCAATAGTTTTTAGAAAAGTAGTTTTGCCTTGTCCGTTGTCGCCCAAAACTGCAATTTTTTGGCCTCTCTCGATGTCTAAATTGATTTCTTTGGCGATGGATTTATCGCTGTATCCGATTTCTAAATCCTCAATATGTAAAGCAATGCCAATTTTCTCTTCTATTCTTGGAATATTGATGAGAGTAGTGCTCAATGGATGAAGAATTTCGATAGTTTTTAATTTCTGAATTTGTTTTAATTTTGATTGAGCCTGAGTTGCTTTACTGGCTTTTGCTCCAAATCTGTCGACGAATTTTTGTAAGTGTTTTTTTTCTTGTTCAATCTTTACATTGTGTTTTTCGATTAGGCAAAGTTGTTCTTCTTTGTATTCTAAATAATCTTCTATTTTCCTTGGGAATAAGGTCATTTTTCCTTGTTCTATTTCTAAGGTTTCTTCACAAGTTCGTTTAAGAAATTCTCTGTCATGAGAAATAAGCATGAAGCTTCCGTTATAATTTTTCAAAAATTGTTCGAGCAAAATTTGAGTGGAAAGATCCAAATAGTTTGTTGGCTCATCCAAAAGAAGGAGGTTTGGATCATGAAGAAGCATTGCGATAAGCTTTACTCTCATTTGAAATCCTCCTGCCAAATCTGTGATTTTTTTGTAGAGTAATTCGTTTTTGATTTGAAATCTGCCTGCCACTTTTCCACATTCAAAATCTGCTTTTCCGCTAGATCTAATCAGAAAATCCATTACTTTTTCGTTTTCTTCGTATTCGGCGTGTTGTTTTAAATAACCGATTCGTGTGCCTTCTGGAATACTAACTTTTCCTTCGTCAAAGTCTTCTTCTCCAACAATAATTTTAAACAAAGTGGATTTTCCTGATCCATTTCGTCCAATTACGCCGATTTTTTGTCTGGTGTTAACGCTTAACTCGGCATCGGTTAAAATATTTTGTCCGCCGTAAGATTTATGTAGTCCGGTGATTTTTAACAAAGTTGCCATGTGAAATTTTAGATAAGACGCAACCGATAATAACTTTTAATGGATTCTATATAAATTTGGGGAGGGAGGAAAGGTGAAAAAACTGTCAGCACATAAGTGGGCAGTCGTTTTTTTAATGCCCCGCGTGGCGGGACAAAATATCTTCGGCTTCGCTTTGTCGCCTAAGCTCCTCGCTTAGCTCGAATTCAATTTTGGCTCCCGAGGACGGATTCACCCTTCGGGTGTAAACTTCGAACCCGTGGGAGCAAAGTTAAAAAACCGCCAGTACCTTTCAGGCACTGTCGCTTTTTCAATGCCCCGCGTGGCGGGACAAAATATCTTCGGCTTCGCTTCGTCGTCCGCCAAGGCGGACTCCTCGCTTAGCTCGAATTCAATTTTGGCTCCCGAGGACGGATTCACCCTTCGGGTGTAAACTTCGAACCCGTGGGAGCAAAGTTAAAAAACCGCCAGTACCTTTCAGGCACTGTCGTTTTTTTAATGGCTCCCGAGGACGGATTCGAACCGTCGACCAACTCGTTAACAGCGAGCTGCGCTACCGCTGCGCTACTCGGGAGTGTGAAAGATCGGCCTTTCCCGTCGGAAGCGGGACTGTGTCAATATATATAATGGAAGCTCGGTTTTCAATAGAATTTCAAAAAAGTGTTGATGAAAACGCAACAACATTCGTTCCCAACCCTTCTTTAAATCGCGGTTTAGATTTTTTCCAGCACCTTTATGTCTCTTGCGACAATTTGGTCGTCGCGGTCGTAGGTGTAAGTTTCTGTGACTCGATATCCCGCTTGTTTTGCCAGTTGTGCGAAATTTGGCAGATGGATTAGGTTGTTGCCGACTTTGTACGCTGTGACGCACATCACCACTTTGCAAGTTTTTGGAGTGAGTTCGTGGATATTTCGAAGCCAGTTGGAATGTAAATTTGAGAGTTCTTTGAATGCGAATTCTTGGTATTTCGCGTCCGGGATTTTGCTTATCGGTTTGCCCAAATATCCTTCTGTGACAACTGCGTCGATTTTTTCCGGAAGATCTTTTTTCGTGAGAGATTGTGCGTCTTTTTGGAAAATTTTGAAGGGGCTTTCCATTCTGAATTGTTCTTTTGCCCAAGCGCAATTTATTTCGGAAAATTCCACCATGCGAGGTTCCAAATCCGACCCGATGCCCTGTTTTCCCATCAGCATCGATTCAATCAAAACTGTTCCCGTTCCACAAAACGGATCGTATATCGTTTTTGTATTTTGTCCTGCCAAATTTATCATAACTTGTGCCAATTTTGGCGGAAGCATTCCGACTCGAGCATCTTTTTTTGGCTTGTCGTAGTCTCTCAGTGAATACGAATCGATATCTTGAATTGCTATACTTTCTCCGATAAATAAATCTCGAATTCCTTTTATCAAACAAAGGTCGATTCCTTTTTCGATAACACGAGCTTTGTAAATAGTTGATGGTTTGGTATTGCTGAAATTCTTATTAACAAAACGACAATTGATTCCCAAAGATTTCAGAATTTTTTTAGAAAAATTTAATAACTTTCTGGTATCAATTTCTCCGGGATTCTTGAAACTCAGAAAACTTAGCGCAAAAGGGAGTTTTCCTTCGTAGTTTTGAAACAGTTCCGGAAATTTCTTTGAAATAAAGGAGATAATGTCATTCTCAAGCGGTTTGCAAGAGCCTCTGTGCGGTATGTCGTGGAATATTTCGACAATTTTTATCGTTCCTCCGAGCTTGTCTTGCAATTCTGTTGGATCAAATTTATCCAATTCGAAAATGGCTGTATCGAGATTCCGCTCCACTATGCGACTTTTTCCCAACACGGCAACCAATTCCGCGAAGCAAAGTTCTTTTTTTCTCCCCAGTTCGAAGGCAAATAAGCTCATATATAAATTTAACTAATATTTTATGGATTTAATTTCTCAGAAAATTACGGGCGATCAAATGTTCCTGGCAATTTTCTTCGTCGCCAGTTTACTGGTTAGTTTCCTTTTTGGCTATACTGTTTTTCGGTATTGGGAAATCGATGTTTGCAAGGAGCCGATGAGGTTTGCGACTTTTGATGAACGCATTTACAAATAAAAACTGGGCTCACGGCAACAGATAAATCGGAAAAGGCATTGAGTTTGTGAACTTTGGTCGGTATTTTGCCGATACAGATTAAATTAGAATTAACCCAAAGAATATGGCAATGTCATTAAACAAGGTGCAGTTGATTGGAAATCTGACTCGCGATCCTGAGATGAAGCAGATACCTGGAGGGCAAGTGGTAACTAGTTTTGGAATAGCTACGAATTTTACTTGGACTTCAAAGACTGGAGAAAAGCAAAACAAGACCGAATTTCATAATATTGTGGTTTGGGGAAAACTTGCGGAGATTTGTGGGCAATATTTGAAAAAGGGGAGTAAGGCTTATTTGGAAGGCCGAATCCAAACTCGTGATTGGGAGGGTGAAGATGGAGTAAAAAGGTATAGAACTGAAATTATTGCAGATAATATGATTATGTTGGATAGCAAGGGAGGAGCTATGGAAGGCGGATTTGATAGAGAAGCTCGCGGAATTTCAAATGCTGAACCTGATGGCGATTTTGCCGGAATGGAAGCTGGGGGTTCGAAAGAAGCCGGTTCTTCGGCTGGCGCAGGCTCAGAAGAAGAGGTGAAAATTGATGATTTGCCGTTTTAGGAAGAAGGCACTAATCTATTGGGATCCAATGTCCAAGTCCTTTTAAGAGAGGAGTTTTTTCTTGGGCAACAGATTAGTGCCTCAGGTGCTCTTTTAAGGCGGTTTTTCTTGCTCAAATTTAATCGAGAAGAAGAAACACTGTCCTTAAGGAGCGGGTTTTGCATGAGAATCCAACCAATTCTCTAGCTTTTTTTCGCTTGTGGGCGAAAATTTTCCCCTACCGGTGGTGTTTTATTTTAGAACGGGGTTCACCATCCGTTCTTTTGTGTTTTTGTTTTTGGGTTCTGAAGTCCCTTGGTTTTTGAAGGGAAATTCCTTTTTTTGTCAGGGTCTCGCTTCCCATGCCTTTTGGGGATGTGTAGCGGGAATGACAGGCGGAATGTTTTCAGAATTTTGTTTTTGTTCAGTTTGTTTTTGTTTTTTTCTTCTCTTTGGCTTTTTTCAGAGAGAAGAGATTAACGATGGCGTAGTTGGCGCCAGCGAAAAGTAGGGAATGGCGAAGGAGAAAAAATGAAATTAAAATAAAACAAGTTTTCTCCTTCAGCAGTCCCCACCTTTCTGTGTTAATAACTGGTAGGGTGATTTTTTAAAGAACAAATTTATATTTGAAATTCTGATATTGTAGCATTTTTCTCAAGTTTTTTCAAGGTCAATGACCGAATCTTTTCGTAAATTTTCGTAGATTTTGTATAATCCAGTCATGAATGAAAATTTTAAGGGAAAACTTTTTTTGATTGTGGGGCCGTCTGGTTCCGGAAAGGGGACTGTTATCGCCGAGCTCAAAAAGGTTTTCAAAGATTTTGTTTATCCGATTTCGTACACCACCAGAAAAATTCGTGAAGGAGAAAAACCCGATGATGTTTATCATTTCATCGCTCGTGAATCATTCGAAAAAATGATTAAAAATGATGAATTTCTGGAATATGCGATTGTTCATTCAAACGAATATTATGGCACTCCTAAAAAGGATATCGTGGAGCCTTTGAAAGAAGGGAAAATTGTTGTGAGAGAGGTCGATATTCAAGGCTTTTATTCGATAAAAGAAATTGTTTCGAAAGAGCATCTCGTTTCGATTTTTATGAAAGTTTCCGATTTGGAAGATCTGAAAAAGAGAATTTTGCGTCGCGGAAAAATGTCTGATGAAGAACTTCAGAGAAGAATGAATAGCGCGATAAAAGAGATGGAAAAAGCTTCAGAGTGTGATTATCAAGTTGAAAATAAATGGGGCGCGATAGATGAGTGCGTGGATGAAGTTGAGAAAATAATTTTGAATGAGCGTTGATTTATAATTGCTGAGATTTAGTTAGTGGGCCGAGAAAAGTTGGGATTGATACTTGCATGTTTTTATAGTAGAGTTTTTTGCCAATATTTAAATTCACAAAATATGAATATTATAGATACAAAGAATGCTGGGGAATTAGGGGATTCTTATGATTTTGATGGGCGATGTTATCATCCTTCCAATGAAGTGAGTACTGTTTCTATTGATGGGAATTTTTATCAATCGCGAACTTTGGAAGTGGATTATAAGGACAGGGATGTTATTGAGCGGTTTGGAGCGAAATTGAGGAGTACCGACTGGTCTGGAGATTGGTTTGGACCTTTTTGTGACTTTAGAGATAGTGTTAAATATTTTGGAGATACAGAGCGATTTCCAACCGGGAAAAGGGCTATTGAATTATTGTCTCCGGATTTATCGGAAAATCATGATTTAACTATTGTTTTGAATGTTGGATTTGGAGAAACTACGGCTCAATTTGATCTTGTGAAGGAAGAAGCTTTGAAAATTGCTCGTGAGAGGGGGTATAAAAATCCGCTTTTTGCGGGGGTAAATTTATCCGGAAGAGCGACTCTCGAATATATGGCGAATACTGATAGAGTTGTAAGTATAGGCTTTATGGATGAGATTAATGAAGCTAGGACTATGTTTCATGCCTTGTATGATTTGTGATATTTGTCCGAGGAAAATGTTTTTATTGGGCATTCGATGTGAAATTTGAATTCGATGGCGATGGCTGAAGAATTGGCAATCTTGAATAAGGTCTTGAGTGAGAAGGATGCTGTTCGAAGTAAGATTGCAGGGGTTGGATCGATGATGCCTGTGAGTGATGAGCCTTTCGGGCTTGCGAAGAGTCCGAGATTTTTGAGGACTGTTGCAGAATTTGTTTGTCCTGCGATTTCTCAATTTTTGAAAAGAAGGGGTGCTATAGATTTGAATCCCGATCAATATAATAGAACCATGTTTGCGGGGATGGGAAACGAAGAGGATTCCAGAAGGGCTTCATTGAGAGGAAATCCCGATTCTGCAACAAGATTTCTTGGGGTGACGTTTAATCCTGTAAGGAGATTTGATTTGGGGCAGCTGGAGGATGTTAGGTTTAGTGTGATGCAAGGAGCGGGAGATATTGTTATTCCAAAGAAAATGGTACGTAGGTGGAATGAAAGGTTGGGTGAAAATTTGGGAAAAGATTGCGGTACTTTTGTTCATGCTGAAGATTTTTCTCATGGGATGCCTTCTTTTCCGAGTGATAGCCAGAGGAATGAAGTTAGAATGTTTTTGGAGGGAGCTATGGGGAAGAAGGGTGAGGAAAGGCCTGCAGATGCCATGGGGGATGAAGATACAATGGATGTATTTTAGGATTTTATGAGAAATGATTTTTCGTTGATGTTTTTTCGCTGAGGCGTTATGATTTTGTGGCTTTTTGAAATCAATTTTGGTTGTGTAGAATGTTGGCGTTTTTTACTGGGGATTGGCCAAGTGGTAAGGCAGTGGGTTCTGGTCCCACGATCGGGGGTTCGAGTCCCTCATCCCCAGCCAAAATTGAATTCGAGCTAAACAAGGAACGTTAGTGACGAAGTGAAGCCGAAGATACTTTGTCCTGCGGAGCAGGGCAAAAAAATGGCTCCGAACATAGCTTGGGGACAGTTTTTTGTGCAAAATGTTTTTTAGAAATATTTTAAGATTATTTTAAGAAAATTTAATGTTTGTTTGATATGGTGGCAGAAATAAGCCATATCTTTTTTCAAATGAACAATAAGAAAATGAATGTGCAGGGGACTTCAATTGTCATTTTTCAAAAAAATGATAATGATTACATTTCGCTTACAGATATTGCCCGTACCAAAAATTCAGATGATCCGCGGTTTGTGGTTCAAAACTGGATGAAAACTAGGTATACAGTTGATTTTCTCGGGCTTTGGGAGCAAATAAATAACCCTAATTTTAAACGTGTCGAATTCGACACCTTTAGATCTGAGGCTGGTACAAATGCCTTTGTGCTTACTCCTCAAAAATGGATTAAAACTACTCATGCAATTGGTATTATTTCGCGTTCTGGGCGTAATGGTGGCACTTTCGCACATAAAGACATTGCTTTCGAGTTTGCTTCTTGGATTTCAGCCGAATTCAAGCTTTACCTAATCAAGGAATTCCAAAGGTTGAAGGAGGAAGAGGATCAAAGAAATCATCTGGGTTGGGATGCCAAACGCATGTTGACCAAAATAAATTACAAAATCCACACCGATGCCATCAAAGAACACATTGTTCCGCGATTGTTAACAAAAGAGCAAAGAGATTTTATTTATGCCAATGAAGCCGACGTATTGAACATGGCACTTTTTGGTATGATCGCCAAAGAATGGCGAGATGCAAATTCGGATAAAAATGGAAATATACGCGATTATGCGGATGTTACTCAGCTTGTTTGTCTCGCGAATCTGGAATCACTCAATGCTGAGTTTATCCGTCAGGGACTTCCGCAAGGGAAAAGGCTGACCTTGCTCAATGAAATTGCGATTATTCAAATGAATTCGATTATAGGAAGTGGTGCTTTAAAGAAATTGTACTAGACCCTCATCCCCAGCCAAATGATAATAAAACTTTAAGAAAGTTTTCTTGCTTTTATAATCTTATTTTTTTATCTATACTGAATTTCCTATGAAAGAAATCCAATTCTCAGATGAGGCGAAACAGGTAATAGATTTAATACAAAATAGTTCTGCAAATGTTTTTGTGACTGGCAAGGCTGGAACTGGGAAATCTACTCTTTTGGAATATGTGCGAAATAATGCAAATTCTAAGACGATTGTACTTGCTCCTACTGGTGTAGCTGCCATAAATATTGATGGCGAAACGATACATTCTTTTTTTGGCCTGAAGCCTGGTTTTGAATTGGACGAAGCTAAAGAGTCTTCTATCCATGAGAAAAAAGCAAAAAAATACAAAAGTATTCGTACTATAATGATAGATGAGATTTCTATGGTGCGTGCAGATTTGCTTGATGCGGTAGATGTTTTTTTACGAAGAGTAAGGGGGAATAGCGCTCCCTTTGGTGGTGTACAGATGATCTTTTTTGGAGATTTGTATCAATTGCCTCCTGTTATGACTCAAAATGACAGAGAGCAGTTTTATTCACAATATAAGGCTCCATATTTTTTTAATGCAAATGTGTTTAATGGCTTTGAGATGCGAACTGTAGAGCTTAATCATGTATACCGTCAAACTAATACTGATTTTATAAACTTGCTAAACTCAGTTCGAAACAATACTCTAGCCAATTGCGATTTGGAGGCATTGAATTCTTGCTGTGATCCACATTTTGTTCCACAAGATTCAGACAATTACATTCATTTAGTGACTACTAATGCTGATGCCGCAAGAATTAATACTGTTAAGCTAGCCAATCTAGTAGATACAGAACATATATTTACCTCAACTAGCACTGGGAAAATAACAAAGAGTTTATACCCAAATGATGAAGAGATTACATTAAAGGTGGGCGCGCAGGTTATGTTTATTTACAATGATTCAGAACGAAAATGGGTGAATGGTACGATTGGAAAAATAGCAGATATTAAAGAGGAATACGACGAGGAGCTCGATATTATAAAGCGGATTGTCTTAGTTGAAAAAAGTGACGGAAAAATTGTAGAAGTAGAACCATACACATGGGAAATCTCTAAGTATGTATTCGAGTCTGGGGTGTTTACACGAAAACAAATTGGATCATTCACACAGATACCACTCAAACTTGCTTGGGCTATTACCATTCATAAAAGCCAAGGGAAAACATTTGAAAAAGTGATTATTGATCTTGGCCGTGGTAGTTTTGCTCATGGTCAAAGCTATGTCGCTTTAAGTCGTTGCACAAGTATGGAAGGTTTAGTATTGCGTCGTCCGTTCAGATATTCAGATATAATTTTAGATAGACATGTTGAAGAGTTTGGTCAATTAGTTATATGATACAATCTAAATGGGACTAGACCCGAGTAGTCAGCAAAATTATCCCAAATACTTTTCTTTAATTACGTTGAGTTCGAAGAATGTTGGAGCTTTCCAAGCTTTGATGAGGACAATAGTGATTGCTAGGAAAATGGTAAAAAATATTCCGCATTCGCTTAAAAGAGGGCCAGTTAATGCAAAAATAGACATGGTAATGTTGTGACTGCCGTGAACTAAGATAGGAGAAAGAACTCCTCCTGTTTTCCAACGTAGCCATCCGAGGATAAAACTGGCGAGACTTAAGTTTATAAAAAATAAAGCGAATCCCAATAATTCAGGACTAGGAAGGGGATAGCCTCCATAAAAAATTGCGGGTAAGTGCCAAACAGTCCAAAGAATGCTGATTGAAATGTTCATTTTTAGCCAGCCTTCAGCCGTGCAATATTTGTATAAATATCCTCTCCATCCGATTTCTTCAAAGGTGACGCTTAGCAAAATCATGATTATTGCATATGGAATGTTGTCGGTTTTGAGGAGTGTGCTTGGAGTAAATGGAAAAAAATATATTCCGAGTAGATATAAAATGCTTGTGTAGATTAGCGGGATGAAAGTGGCTATCAAGAGCCATTTCCAAGTACTCTTGATGTTTTCGAGCTTGATTGTTTTCAATTCTTTTAATAAAAAAATAGCGAAAGCTACTCCAAAAGAATATGCCAAGACGAGCACGCGATGATCGTTTGTGAAGAAAATTGATATTCTGCAAAAAAGCATCGAGAAAAAGAAGGCGATAAAGAAGAAATTGAAAGTTTTTTTGATTAGGTCGGACTCCTTGAGCATGGGTTTGGAATGTTTTTTAAATGCTACAATAAATTTTTTTAACAAACAATGTATTCTGATTTTATTTTTGTAAGATTTTTTATTCGTATGCGTAGTAGTTGATGCAGCTGTAAAAATTATTAATTAAACAAAAATCGTTATGCAAAAAAAGTATTTGGTTCCAGCAGTTTTAATTGTTGGGCTTATGGCGTTATCTTCTGTTTCGGTTTTCGCTTCTACTTATGATTCTCAAAAACCTAGAGGAGAAGGGAATTTCGCTGGACTTACTCAAGAAGAAAGAACTGAAAAAATGGAAGAAATGAAAGCTTTGCATGAAGAAATGCAAAAAGTTGTTCTTGCCGGAGATTATGAATCTTGGGCGAAATTAGTTGAAAAAATGCCTGGTGGGTCTGAAAGAATGGAGGTTATTACAAAAGATAATTTTCCGAAGTTTGTTGAGGCTCATAAATTAATGAATTCTGCCGATGCTATTTTCACAGATCTTGGAATTGAAAAAGGTCGCATGGGCCAAGGTGGTCCGGGAATGGGGAAAATGGGTGAAAAGAGAGGTGGAGGTAAAGGATGTCCAATGAATGAAGTAAATCAAGAATAGGTTAGGGAGAATAAAAGAGGCTTTCTTTTAAGGAAGCCTCTTTTGTATAATAAAGTTGTTATGAAAAATATTGATTCAAAAACAGATAAAGAATTGGTAGAATTGGCGATAAAGGATGATCAATATTTTGAATATATTATTGA
>JAQVVS010000007.1 GCA_028698865.1 Candidatus Altimarinota bacterium
ACTGTGAGCGTGAGTTCGATTGAATAATAATCGGCTGGCGTTTCCGGAGGGATTATTTGTGATAAATCAACATCGGTCAAATCCCAAGACCCCGTTCCTGCTGCGGTTTCTCCAGCGCTTAAAATTGTTACGCTTCCGCCTGTAAAACTGGTCGGGCCGAGAAGATTCAAGTCGGTCAATGGAGAACTTTCCACTCCCGCCAATGTTGCGTCCGATGCATCTATTGTCATACTTCCTCCAAATCCATCTTCGTCATCGTCGCTTCCATTTGCGTTGTCGTTAAAGTCGAAATAGTTTGTGGATCCGCTCGACCAGAGAGCGCTTGAGCCCGCCGTCGGGCCGATGGAAAGAGCCCACTCGGGATTTCCGGATGAATTTGTTATTCTGATTTTGTCCGATCCAGAAGGCATAATTCCTGTTATTGTTTCAGGTGAAGAGGCATTGTATGGAGCGTTACTCATTGTGATTGTGGAGTCGGTAACCGGATCTCCGGATGAATCTATGATGTCCATTTCGACGGTTCCTCCTGAATCTTGCATTGTGAATGTGGCGGCTTCGGAGGACCAGGCGCCGTAGGCGCCGTCATCATCCCAAAATCTTATGCGCCAATAGTAGGTGACTGCTCCGTCATCCGTGGAAAGGGATTGAGCTGGGACATCTCCGAAACTTCCATAAACAATATCGGCAGATCTATTTCCTGATGTGCAATCCGATATCGTGTCTCCCGCGTTAGTCGCGTCGCTGTCCCAGTGGGTGATTGTCGAAAATGTTGAGTCTGTGGAAACTTGTATTTGGGCTTTGTTCATGATGTCGGGAGTTGAATCCGGGTCTCTGCAGATCGCTGAGAATGCCGGGGTTGTGTCGGTGAGGCCTGTTGGGTTTGTTTGGCCGGAAGAAGTGTCGTCGTTGTTTGAGCGAAGGGTGTCCGGTGATGATGGGGCGAGAACTATGGTGCCGGCGGAGCCGTTTTCATATC
Organism: Candidatus Altimarinota bacterium; assembly: GCA_028698865.1. GTDB lineage: Bacteria > Patescibacteriota > Gracilibacteria > UBA1369 > LOWO2-01-FULL-3 > CAINDQ01. Next base: position 977 of record JAQVVS010000007.1, read on the forward strand.
CGGTTCCTCCTGTCACCGTTGTTGTTCCAGAATATGTAAAAGCGCCGCCCCTAAGCAGGATCCGCCCGGCTCCGCCTCCTCCTCCTTCGTATCGCGTATAATTCGTACTATAACCGCCATTTCCTCCATTTGCACTGACCCCCCCGGAACCGCTTAAAGTTTTTGCAAATATGTTTATTGATCCTCCCGATCCTCCTCCTGATTGAGAAGTTGATCCCGATGGAGTTACCGAGCCTCCATCTGAAATCACGCTGCCTTCTATCGTTACCGTTTCCCTTGCGTCTATTATCACAGACCCCCCTCCATCTCCGGCCGGATATGTGAGAGTCTGCCCAGTTCCTCCCGACGAACCTATATTAACGGGATTTATATTCAATCCGTAAGCGCTTCCTCCGTATCCCGGATTGTGCATCGCCCTACCACCATTTCCTCCATATGCACCTCCGCCTCCATCTGTCGATGTATTCGAAACCGCACCTCCGCCTCCTCCACCCGGTCCATTACCTGTCGTCCTAACAGTTGTCGGAGCTGAATATCCCTTTTCATTAACATCTATCGAACCTGTTGAATATACGGTCAACGATTCCAGCGATACATTTATTTTATGATCTTCGGTAGCACCGTTTTGTCCGTGAGTCATTTTCCCGTATATGGATATGGTATCTATATCGTCAAACGGTGAATTTTCGTCGAAATTATTAAAACTCAGTGTTCCATTTTGATTAACCGTTAAATCATTTACCCCTAAAACAGTCCCGCCACTATCGACGGTAAAAACAACATATTGTGAAATTTCCAATGATGATTTCCCATTAAAAGATCCTTCCACTATAAATTCACCATCGCTCGTGTCTCCGTAAAAATCACCATTGTTTGTAAATGAACTTCCGCTTGATACCACGAAAACCGCTCCGTTTTTCACAAAAACCGAATCAACCTCATAGTCCCCTCCGGTTTGAGGACTTTCCACTCCAACCTTACTATTATTATCCAATATCAACGATCCATTTGTTCCGTTTTGACATTCATAAAAGGTCCCCGCTCCTCCGTGTTGATGCCCAAGTCCTCCGTAAGCTGTTACAGTTGCGGAATATGAACTTTTCGATCCGTATTTCACTGCTATTCTGCCTCCTCCTCCACCTCCTCCCTCGTATCGCGTATAATTCGTACTATAACCGCCATTTCCTCCATTTGCACTGACCCCCCCGGAACCGCTTAAAGTTTTTGCAAATATGTTTATTGACCCTCCAGATCCTCCACCTGATTGAGAAGTTGATCCCGATGGAGTTACCGAGCCTCCATCTGAAATCACGCTGCCTTCTATCGTTAATGTCCCAGTAGCATTTATCTCGACAATCCCTCCTCCTGCTCCAGGAAGGTAAGTTGTTGTATTTCCAGTTCCTCCTGATGACCCAAAGTCCTCAGGGCCGCTGATGGACCCATATCCCACCCCCCCGTAACCCGGATTGTCTCTCGATCTTCCCCCATTACCTCCATATGCACCTCCTCCGCCGTCTGTGGTGCTGTTTACTACACTTCCACCGCCTCCACCTCCCGGACCATTTCCTATCGTCCTCGCCGTTGTCGGAGCCGCATATCCTTTTGCGCTTGCATTTATCGATCCTCCGGACTGCACGTCTACCGTAGGTGCCGTGATTGAAACATTTCCCGTGATGGCTCCACCACTCTGGATCGTGACCGTGCTGGATCCTCCCGTCATATTTATCGTGAAACTTTGGATGTTTGCCGTTGTGAGATTTCCTCCGCTCGCTATCGTGAGGTTGCCCGTGCCGGTGATTGTTTCTCCGTCTGACATCGCTTGGGTGGTTGAGACCGTGCAGGTGTCCGAGAGCGTTCCGCTGTCGCAAGCAAAGTTGTGAGCCGTGTCGGTTTCTTCACCGTATTTTAGAGTGACTTTGTGTGAGCCGGCGTCATTGACTTTGAATTTCAGAGTGGCTTTCTCTCTGCATTTCCAATCTTTTATTGATATTTCTTTTTCCGAAATTTTTTCATGCGAATATTTTACGGCTTCTTCTCCGCAAATTATTTCTTCCAATTCGATTTCACTCGGCATTTCAGTATTTTCATCCGTGGAAATTATCAAGTCGCTATTTCTTCCACTTGTTTCAAAAAATATTTCCCAATATCCTCCGACTTCCGGATTTGAATTTTTGTTTAAAACTTCGATTTTTGAAACCGTCGTGAAATTCCATACTAAAAATAAAATGCTCGCTATCATAATCGCGGATACACCGAGCGCTAAAATTTTATATCTTTTTTTTAGTAAATTTTCGTAATCCATTTTTGATATTTTTTGATATTGCCGAGAGTTATTTCGCTGAAAAATAATCTGATTTTCTGTGTGATTTTTCCTTCCTTGTCATTCCCGATAATTCGCCTATCCACGGCTTTTATCCATGCGATTTTGGCCGCCGTTCCGGTCAAAAAAAGTTCATCAAAAGTGTATAGGGCCGACCTGTCGATTTCTTCTTCGCGCACTTCCAAACGCATTTCTTTTTTGAAAATTTCAATCATGCTTCTGCGAGTAATTCCATCCAAATTGTTTGAAGAAAGAGGAGGTGTAAAAATAATTCCGTTTTTTATTCCAAAAATATTTGCGCCGGTTGCCTCGCAAACTTTCCCATCTCGATTCAAGAAAATCGCCTCATCATAGCCATTTTTCAATGCCTCAGTTTTCGCGAGAGCGGAATTGCTATACCCTCCGGTGATTTTTGCTTTCGTGGAAATCATATCGTCATCGATTCTGCGCCAACTCGAAATCCCCACATTCAACCCCTCATTCGTATTAAAATAATCTTGCAAAGAAATCATGTAAATCGCCATATCATCGTCATCATTTTCAAAGCGCGGAGTGAGTTGAGTGGATGCGGAATATATCGTTACTCTGATGTAAATATCCTCTTTCGCGCGATTTTTCTTTATCAAATTCGTGATGATTTTTTTGAATTCCGGATATGAATAATCAAATTTCAGGCCGGTGATATTTGAGGCGTCAACCAATCTTTTGTAGTGATCTTCCAATCTGAAAATATATAAATTTTTGGTTTTCGGATTCCAATTTCCTCTGATCCCCGTAAATACTCCGAGCCCATATTGTACGGCTTTTGACTGAATGGGAATTACCGCGTAAGCAGATGGAATTATTTGCTTTTGAATGTATGCGTATTTGAATTCTTTTTTCATGGGAATTTTGAGAGGCTATTGTTTTGTTGAATTTTATATTGGATTTGGCATTTCCACAAGGTTGAGGGAATGGGCTAAGATTTGCAATTTGGGTTTGCATAAAAAGGTGATTTAGATATAATCTTTTTTGCAATTCGCCTCAAAAGTGGGTAGGTACCAGAGTGGTCAAATGGGGCAGACTGTAAATCTGCTGGCTTTATGCCTACGGGGGTTCGAAACCCTCCCTGCCCACCAAAAAATTTAAGGACGATTATCTCAGTTTATACGAAAGAGTCACTTTTAATGTGACTTCTTGTTGGCCGGACTGGATGTCTGGTGCAGGCATCATTTCTCTGCCACCAAGTCCTTCCGCCATTCCCATGTAAGGACCGACCGATTTATCCATTGCATAATAATCTTCGTATTCGTAGTAATTTACCATTTTTCCCAATTTTAATCCGGTTTGAGCGGCGATTTTTTCGGCTTTTTCACGAGCTTTCACGATAGCCTCTTCTCTGGCTTTTTCTTTTGCGGATTCTCTGTCGTCAATTGTAAATTGTAAATTTCCGATTGTGTTCGCTCCTACATTTGTAGCACTCGCCATTACCGCTCCAACTTTCGAAAAATCTCTTATTTTCACCGTGACAGTTTGATCCAAAACATATCCATCCTGCACGCTTCCTTCTTTTTCCGTCCATTTGTAATTCGGATTCAAATAATAGCTGGAAGTTTGAATATCTTTCTTTTCGACTCCATTTTTCCCGAGCTCTTCAATGATTTTATTCATTTTAAGAGTATTTTCTTCAACCGCCTTAGCCGCAGTCTCAGCTCTAGTATTCACTCCGAGATTCAACATTGCAATATCAGGTGTCACGTACGCTTTTCCTTCCGCCTCAACCGAAATTTCTCTAACATAATTTCCACCCGCGTTCCTATAAATTTCATACATTCTGAAGCTCCAGAACAAGATTGCGCCCACAATCAACAACAGAATAACAACGAACATTCTTCTCGACACATCGAACTTTTGATTTTCCATAGCCATAGATTTTATTTTTATATGATAAAAGTATTGGAATATTAGTCTTTTATTTTGGAATTGCCAAATTGGGAATCGCCGAATCTGTTGAAATAAGTTGAAATTATTATCTTTATAACAACGCCGTAGCCACTACGAAGTAAATAATTATACTAAAAATATCTTGAAAAATCGTGGCGATGGGGCCGCTGGCGTTCGCCGGATCGATATTTATTTTGCTAAAGAAAAATGGCACAAACATGCCGGAAAACAGCGAAGACATCATTGCGCAAAATAGCCCTATTCCCAGAATCATACTGATTTGCAAATCTTGATGAAGAACAGCCGACATTCCCATCAAAATCGTGCTTATGATTATCGCCAACAAAAAAACTACCGACAATTGTTTAAAGAAATATTTGCTGAATTTCATTTGCGAATTTACCGAAAGCTCTCGAATCATAAATGCTTCCATTTGAATTTTTGTGGCGTCCGCCATGTAAACTATTAAGGGAATAAATGTCGCCAAAATCAGATTTTTTGCGATGGTTTCCTCGAAATGCCCAACGATTTTTGAAGCTAAAAGGCCTCCAAAAAGCCCTATTATAAGCCATGGAATCCTGTTTTTTAACGAGATCTTTAACGGCAACGCCAAAACGCTTTCTTTGGATTTGTGCTTCGTGACACCGGCTGAATGGAAAATGTCTTCTTGCATTTCTTCATAAAGAATCTCCATGATGTCGTCATTTTCTATCACCCCTAAAAAAAGTCCTGTTTTATTAACTACCGGAACAGCTTTTATATTGCTTTTCAGTGCCAATTCAGCCGCCTTTTCCCTGTGAGTATTATACCTCACCCCTATCGGATCTCTTTTCATTATTTGAGCTATTTTTGCGGTTTTAGTGTGGGCAAACAGCTCTTTTACCGAAAAAACTCCCACAAATTTTCCTTTTTTATTTACAACATATATGTAATTGATGGTGTCATATTGCTTTGTGTTTTTCAGCAAAAGCTTTTTAACATCGCTTATCGTAGCTCCTACGGAAACGATTGGGACTTTTGTTGTAATCATTTTACCCGCGGCTTTTTTGTGCAAAGTCAAAGGGGATTCGTTGGACATGGAATAAGTATTATTATTTTTCTTCATTATATTGTGGGTCGTTTGAAAATCCTAATATTTTGTGGGGGGATGAGGTGAGGCGATCTAAGTATTCATGGAGGGCGGGGCTTGACATCTCCTTTTTTTTGGTTATAATGCCTGCTCTCTTAAATTTTAATCCTAAAATTATGCATGGATGTAAAGAACCTGTAATTCATATAACAAAAAATGAAGTCTTGATGGCGGCCGCTACGATGGAAAACGGAGCAAATTTTGGTGCCGAAAATGTTACCGATATTCGTTCGGCAGTAGAGTCCGCCCTTGCGAAAGTCTCTTTTTATCCAATTTATGGAGATGAGTATGCGGATTTAAAAGTTATTATGGCAAATATCGATGGCGTTCTTGGCGAGAACAGAAACTCTTTCATGAAAGCTTTGAATCAAGTAATTAATGACGCCGATAACCCCTCTTCTCCTGAAGAATACGAAAATGTCACTCTTTTTCCTGTTTCTCAAATCATAGATTCTGAGAATAGAAAATTAGCTTCTTTGTAAAATTTTTTGACATATATAAAACGACCGTATAGAATGCGCCCCAATTTTTAAAAATAATCAAACATGGCACTCGACATTCCAAATTTCGATTCCCCTCCCGCAATTGTTCAAAAAGAAAAATCTCCCGATGGTGGAAGAAGAAATTCCCCTTTTCATGTTCCCTCAAGTGGGCAAAGAGGGAATGGTCAATATCTTAATAATCAGTCGGCTATAGTTCCTCAATCTCAGGCGCCAATTCCACAAAGAGTTCCTCCCGCTCAAAATGCTTTGGTAGTAAATACTTCTAAAAAAACAGCCTCCGAAAGAGGAGAAAGACCTAAAAGCGACCGAACACATTCAAGAGTCCCGAGGACGATAGAAAACGCTCCTCGCCCTGCAAATGCAGTAACTGCTCTGTCTTCTCATATTCACAGAAAAATCGGGAAGCAGTCTTATGCTGAAGGAACTACACCCGAAAATACCGCAAACATTCCTGCATTGGTTAGAGCTGAGCAAAGAGCTCAAGCCCTGGCTGAGCGAGAGGCTATCGATGCGATAGGATCTCCACAGTGCACGGAAGATGTTGGAATGATTGATATTCAACCGCCTACTCGTAGAGAGTTGGTGAACCTTTTGATTCAACAAACAAATGAAGCCGTCGAAAGAGCTCTTGAAAACATGAGCGGACAAAGGCGTCCTACTTCGGAATATATGAAAAAATTAGTTTATACTAAGGCGCGTAGAGTCGCTAAAGGATTAGGGCTGTCATCTTTACTGATTGAAGATGGAATTAAAAACTCCAAATCCAGAAACCCTTATTTAATGGTTTCCGATCTTTTCAAGAAATCTGGAGAAAACCATGTTAAAAAAATTGAAAAAGATTTATCTAGGCAAAGACTCGTCGCCTCCTTGGGCAAATTTGAGGCTAGGGAAGCAGATGTTGGACAAAATATTGTCCCTCATTCAGATTATTTTTCTCAAGATAATCCTGAACAAGACGCGGATGTTGATTTCTTTGATTTTGATTTTGAAGCCGACTATTTGGCAAAAACTGAGCTGGAAAGATTGGATTCATTGTATGAAGGTGGAAATGCTTTTTTAGAGCCTAAAATGTCCATTCCTGGAAAGCCCATGCCCGAACAATATTCCTATCCGAGTAGCAATGATTATATACTGGGGACGTCAACCCATCCCAGATTAACCGCTTTTGATATCAGTGAATTGACGGGGGATCCTAGTAGTGATGACAGCTCGAAATACGGTAAAACATTTTAAAATTTTATGGAAAACTCATTGGAATGTAGCGAATCACTCATAGCTTCGGCCGCCGAAAAAGCTTCATTGATAGCTCCTCCTCTCATAAATCCTCTTACTCTATCCCATATCGTCACCTCTGAATCCGGATCGTCCATTCTTGATTGATTCTCATAGTTATCGGAATAAAAATAATCGAAATCCGTTTCGGCCATAACAACCGGAACTGAAAAAATAACCCTTAGATCTCCGCTTTCATTTGCAAGTCTAATAATTTCATCAGCCACTTCTCCATCTTTTTTACCCAGTTTCCCAACCTGCGTATTCGGTTTTATCAAAGCCACGGTTATCTTCCCTTCCTCTATCAATCTGTCTATCGATTCATGGGTTAAAACTCTTTCGGCTTCAGCCAATTTTTGTCTCAAAATCTCGGACAAAACAACTTTTGTATAATTTCTATCTACATGTAATTGCTCCGAAGACATAAAACAATCCGGAGCCGTAAGCCTTATCGCTTGATTTATATAATCACGAATAAATCCTGGCACAACGAATTCATTTATTTCCATCGAGGTTCCATCTTCTTTTTGATTCAAGTCTTGCCCTTCAAATGGCCTTTTCGGTAATTCTGGAGGTTGAATTTCGGCCGAGGATGGAGGTTGCGCCAATTTTTGATCTTCTAATTTTTTAATTGTCATATCGTTTAATTTTGGCGAGCAATTTTAACGCCATATTTGCGATTTGTCAACTAAAGTCTATGACCGAGTTTCTCCCCAGCAATCGTATTGGGAGCCTTTTGTGATTTTTACTTTGTGGAAGGTGTTTAATTCCAATGGAATTTTTGATTTTATGAAGATTTTTCCGTCGATGTCGGGGGCGAATCTTTGGCTTCTGCCTGTGTAAATCTTTTTCTTTGGATCGTAGCTTTCTATTATGACTTTTTGGGTGGTTCCGATTGATTTTTTGGCGTTTTCTGATGAGATTTTTTGCTGGATAAGCATTGCTTTTTTGCGACGGAGTTTCTTTGTTTTTTCCGAAATTTGATTTGGCATTTCTCCCGCTTCCGTATTTTCTTCTTTTGAATATTCAAAAACTCCAACATGATCGAATTTTATTTTTTTGATGAATTTTTCAAGATTTTTGAATGACTTTTCCGTTTCTCCCGGAAATCCTACTATGAGGCTGGTGCGAAAAGTTATAATTGGAATGATTTTTCTGATGTTGGCGATTTTTTCAATTGTTTTTTCCACAATAAACGGTCTACGCATCGACTTCAAAATATCCGCATCCCCATGCTGTAAAGGAATGTCGAGATATTTGCAAATTCGCGTGGATTTCGCCATGAGATTTAGCAGTTCATCATCTATTCTTTCAGGATAAACATACAAAACCCTCACCCAGAAATCTTTGTTGATCGAAGAAATTTTTTGAAGTAATTCGGTGAGAGATTTTTTCCCATACAAATCAATTCCATAATATCCACAATCTTGCGCGACTAAAATAATTTCCTTCACTCCCAAGGAAATAAGCTCTTTTATTTCGGTAATTATCGAAACCATCGGTCGACTTCTGTATCGCCCTTTTAGCTTTGGAATAAGGCAAAAACTGCATTTGTTATCGCAGCCTTCAGCTATTTTTACATAAGCGAAACTGCGTGGAGTGATGAGAATTTTTCCTTTCATGTCGATATAACGAACGGGCTCTTTTGAAACCGCGAAAACTCTTTTATTTTTTTCAATTTCTTTTACAATCTCTCCCATTTCTTCATAATGATTCCCGCTCACGACCGCGAAAAGCTGAGGATATTTTTTGAAAATTTCTTTTTGCAATTGGCCAGCGAGGCATCCGGCCAGAATGATTTTTTTGTCATGAAGTTCTGTTAAAATTTCGTAAACCTCGTCTCGAGCGGCCTTCAAAAAAGCGCATGTGTTAATCAAAATTAGCTTTGCGTCTTCAACATTTGCGAGCTCGTAATAATCCGGCAATTCCGCGAGAATGGATTCCGTGTCTGCGGTATTTTTTGGACAACCGAGTGTGATGATTCCTATTTTGACTTTGTATTTTTTCATGCGCTCAATTTATACTATGAATATGAAAATCGCAATTATTGGAGCTGGGCCGGCAGGAATTTTTACAAGTTTTTTTCTGAGGGAATTTAGCGGAGAAGTGGTTTTGTTTGAGCAGAATGCGGATATCGGGGAAAAACTTAAACTCACCGGAGGAGGAAAAATGAATATAACGAATAGTGATTTTTCGTGTGAAAAATTTTCTTCCGAAAATGAAAGGTTGCTCAAAAATCTTTTTAAAAGTCCGTGGGTGCGAAATCGGGAAAATTTGTTTGATGAGTTGGGAATGAAATATAAATGGGAGGGAAGTCGCGCAATTTTGGCAGGAGAAAGCGCTATGGATGAGGTAGAAAGATTGCGCGAAGTTTTGCGCAAACAGAAAAATTTGAATATTTTTACGGGATGCAAAGTGGTTGATGCGGGGAGAATGGATGATGGGAGAATGGATGAGGAGAGGATCGGTGAGAAATTTTTTGTGAAATTTGTTATGGGAGGAGAGGAAAAAAATGAAGTTTTTGATTTTTTGATTATGGCGAGTGGAGGAATGTTTAGGATAAAAGATATGGGAAGCGCGGAAAAATTGTACAAAATTCCTTTGAGCTTCGGGCATTCGATTACGAAACTTCGTCCGTCGCTTTGCCCCATCCTTCTGCCAAAAAATCCACTTAAAGATTTGGCGGGAATATCTTTTAAAGGGTGTGTTTTTTGTCCGGAAAATAAATTGAAAGTTTGCGGAGATATTTTGATCACTCATTCGGGAATTTCAGGACCAGCGGTTTTGGATTTTTCTTCCATGATTTCCGGAGGGAAATTTGAATTATGTTTTATCGAAAATTTGAATGAAGAAAATTTCCAAAAAGAATTTTGGAAAAACAGAGATGGAAAGATTTTGGTGAAAAATTTCTTGCATAAATTTTTACCGAATAGAATTTGCGACTTCCTTATGCTGAAAAACGGCATCGCAAATGATTTGAAAATAGCCGACATTAACAAGGAAATTTTTAAAAAATTGTCGAAAGATTTATTCCATTATGAATTTATTGATGCAAAATTGTCAGAATATCAATTTGCATGGACTACAAAAGGAGGAGTGCCGTTGAATGAAATTAATGTGGCGACTTTTGAATCTCGTTTGTGCAAAAACCTTTATTTTGTTGGCGAAATTTTGGACGCGAACGGACTGTGCGGAGGCTACAATATCAGCTTTGCCGCAATATCGGGAAAAATCGCGAGTGAAGGGATTTTGAAAAATTTAAAATAATATTTATGAATAATTTATATGAAGACGATTTGATGGCGATAAGAGAGATAAAAGATCCTATGAAAAATTCTAATTCACCTGTTTCTAAAATTGTGATTTTAATTATTTTTATATTTATTGTTTATTCATCATTCGTTCCAGTTTTTATTTTTCAAGCTGCGTTTGACAAGATTATTTATAAACCTGCCGAAGCTGATGATGTCGACAGAATTGGCATTGTTTTTGGCGCAGGCATAAAGGAAGATGGCTCTCCTTCCGACGTCTTAAAAGATCGTCTAAAATCCGCCATGGAGCTTTTCTATAGCAATAAAATTTCTAAAATTTTAGTTTCTGGTGATAATCGATTTGAAAATTATAATGAACCGGAAAGCATGAAATCCTATCTAATAAATAATGGAATTTCTGAAGATAATATTATTGTCGATTATGCGGGAAGAAGAACTTATGACACTTGCGTTCGTGCAAAAGAAGTTTTTAAAGTAGATAAAGCTATTCTGATCACACAGGACTTTCATTTACCAAGAGCTTTATTTACTTGTAATGCGCTTGGAATCGAAAGCATAGGATATTCCGCTACTAAGCAAGATTATGTTAAGAGAGATCTTTTCGCAATGAGAGAATTTGCCGCAATACACAAAGCTGTTTTTGATGTGTATGGATGGGGACCGAATTACATAAAGTAGCTCAAACAGACTGCACTTCGGACCGGAAATCTCGCTACTTTCTCAATAGGGATTTCCTCTTTGCTCTACGAAAAATGTCCTCGTCGTCTAAAGCCGACTCCGGTCATTTTTTCTTGAGCAAAGTCCTGCGCTTCCTCGCCTAAAGACGGGTTCGCTTCGGACCGGAAATCTCGCTACTTTCTTCAATGGGGTCCGCTCAACTTTCTACTAAATTTGGTTCGCTGTTCGCTCCCAAATTTATTGAAAGTTGCCCTTCGGCTACGGCAAAGTCTCGCAAAGCTCGCATTGCCTGCGCCTCCGGGACGCTACCTCGCCACTTTTTCAATGGGGATTTCCTCTTTGTTCTACGAAAAATTTTCGCTGTTCGCGAAGCATTTTTCTTGAACAAAGTCCTGCGTTACGGCAAACAGGCGAGTTTGCCTTCACTTCGGACCGGAAATCTCGCCACTTTCTGGTCGGGGTGACAGGACTTGAACCTGCGGCCTCAAGACCCCCAGCCTTGCGCGCTAGCCAACTGCGCCACACCCCGATTTGTTTGTGATGATTTTCTTGTGTCGGATTTTTTAATGATCTCTTTCTCTCTCGCGCGCAATTTCTTGCGCTTTTTTTCTTAGGCCGCGGGCGCTCCAACTGCGCCACACCCCGATTTGTTTGTGATGATTTTCTTGTGTCGGATTTTTTAATGATCTCTTTCTCTCTCGCGCGCAATTTCTTGCGCTTTTTTTCTTAGGCCGCGGGCGCTCCAACTGCGCCACACCCCGATTCATCTCGCACTATCTTGTTTGATTTTATCATAAATATTTTTTGGGAGCGATTTAAAAAAACACAGTGCTTAATATAAACACTGCGCTTTTTATTGAGTTGCAAAATTTGCAAAGAAATTATTTCTTCTTCGCAACTTTTTTAACAGCCTTCTTTACTGTCTTTTTAACCGCCTTTTTAACCACTTTCTTAGCTGGTTTTTTGACAGCTTTTTTTACTACCTTCTTTACTGGCTTTTTTGCAACTTTTTTTGCTTTTTTCTTTACTGGCATGATAGACATTGGTTAATGTATCTATTGTAGTTTTAATTTATTCTTACTACAAAATACTGTCAACGTATTAGCCGACTTTTAAGCCATTTTTAGTTGCATCAATTTTTATTTTTGCTCCACTTCCAATTTCATTATTGATGAGTTTAACCGCAAGAGGATTCTCTATTTCCTCTTGTATAAGCCTTTTTAACGGCCTCGCTCCAAATAATTTATCGTATCCTTTTTCAGAAATGTAGTTAAAAACTTTTCCTGTAACTTCTAATTTAATATTTTGTTTTTCCAGTCTGCGCGCGAGATTTTCAATTTGAATTTTTGCAATTTTTTTAATTTCTTCTTGTTCGAGTTTGTTAAAAATAATTGTGTTATCAATCCTGTTTAAAAATTCTGGCTTGAAAAACGCCTTCAATAAGCCATTAATTTTTACATCCAATGCAATCTTCTCTCCTTTGAATTCTAAAATTTCTTGGCTTCCAATATTTGAAGTTAAAATAATAATTGTATTTTTGAAATTAACTTTTCTTCCTTTTGCATCGGTGATGTGTCCTTCATCTAAAATTTGCAGAAGAATATTAAACACTTGCGGGTGTGCTTTTTCTATCTCGTCAAAAAGCAAAACGCTGTATGGTCTTTTTCTGATTTTTTCGCACAATTGGCCTCCTTCGTCATAGCCGATATAGCCTGGAGGAGAGCCAATAATCTTTGATACGCTATGGGCTTCCATGTACTCACTCATGTCGAGCCTGACGAGTGATTTTTCATCGTTGAATAAAAATTCCGCAATCGTTTTTGCGAGTTCGGTTTTACCAACTCCAGTTGGTCCGAGAAATAAAAATGACCCAATCGGTTTATTTTCTTCCGAGATGTTTGCTTTTGATCTTCTGATTACATTACTCACGGCAATTATCGCAGGGCCTTGCCCTACAACTTTTTTCGAAAGTTCGTCTTCTAGCTGAAGCAGTTTTTGGCTTTCCGATGCGTGTAATTTCTTCACAGGAATTCCCGTCCACTTGGCAACTATTCTTGCGATATCTTCTCCCGTCACTTCTTCTTTTAACATTTTGTTTTCTCCTTGAATGTCTTTTAATTTTTTTTCCAGTGATTCAATTTTTTTATTTAACTCCGGAATTTTTCCGTAAATTATTTCTGCAACTTTATCCAATTTCGATTCCCTTTCGTATTTAGAAGACTCCACATTCAATGCGTCTATTTCGGCTTTTAGCTGATGTATTTCTTCGATTACAGTTTTTTCATTTTGCCAAATAAGTTTGAGTGAATTTAATTTTTCTTTGTAATCGGCAAGTTCTTTTTCGATTTTATTTAATTTTTCTTTTTCATTTTTTTCTTTCTTCAACGCTTCACGTTCAATTTCCAATCTCATAATATTTCTTTGCAATTCATCTATCTCTGCTGGAGAGCTTTCAAGATCAATTTTTAAAACTGCGGTAGCTTCGTCTATCAAATCTACGGCTTTGTCAGGCAGAAAACGGTCTGTGATGTATCTATCGGAAAGAGTGGCCGCAGATATAATCGCTTCATCTAAAATTTTGACTCCATGAAATAATTCATACTTTTCTTTGATGCCACGAAGTATAGCAATCGTATCTTCGACAGAAGGTTCATCAACATAAATCGGTTGGAATCTTCTTTCAAGCGCGGCGTCTTTTTCAATATATTTTTGATATTCTTTTAAAGTGGTTGCGCCAATCATATGTATTTCTCCGCGAGCTAAAGCCGGTTTTAGCATATTAGAAGCATCCATCGATCCTTCTGCCGCTCCAGCGCCAACTAAAGTGTGCAACTCATCTATAAATAAAACTAATCTCCCTTCTTTTTCTTTTAATTGTTTCAAAACTGCCTTTAATCTCTCTTCAAATTCTCCTCTGAATTTTGTTCCGGCAATCATTGCTCCCAAATCCAAAACTAAAACTTCTTTATTTTTTAATGAGTCCGGTACATCTCCTTGAATAATTCTGTTTGCCAATCCTTCCACAATGGCGGTCTTTCCGGTTCCTGGCTCTCCGATAAGGACAGGATTATTCTTCGTGCGACGAGCTAAAATCTGCATCAGTCTGCGAATTTCGTCATTTCTTCCAATTACCGGATCGATCTTTCCTTTGCGTGCAAGTTCCGTGAAATTTTGAGTATATTTTTCGAGTGCTTGAAATTTTCCTTCTGGATTTTCATCAGTGATTTTTTCATTTCCGCGAAGTTCTTTTAAAATTTCCAAAACTTTTTCTTTTGTAATTGAAAATGATTTTAATAGTTCCGAGACTGGTGTAGAAAATTCGAAAAATCCCAGGAGAATGTGCTCAACAGAAACATATTCATCTTTAAAGTTTTGGGCTTCTTTACCAGCTTTCAACAAAATTCTTTTTAAATTTTCTGAAACATATTGGCTTTGATCATCGACTGTTGGAATTTTCGCGAGAAGATTTTCGATTTCTTTTTTCAAATTTTCGATGTCCGTGTTTAGTTTTTTGAATAGCGGAATTATCAGCGTGTCTTCTTGATTCAACATTTCATAAAAAACATGCTCGGCATCGATAGCCTGATGATTTCTTTTAGCAGCGAGCTGACTAGCGGAGCTCAAAAGTTCTTGAGTTTTTAGAGTAAAGTTGTGTCCTAGTTGCATATAGATATTGATTAAATCACTAAATTAGCACTCGTTATTATAGAGTGCCAGAAAGGGCGTGTCAATGGCTTATGGATGCTAAACTTCTATGTCTAAAATTATCGGCAAATGATCCGACCCATTCGCCCGCAACACCATTACTTCTTTTATTTTTAAATTTTTTGAGCAAAGGAAAAGGTCGAGAGTTTTTTTCGGATTAACCGTCGGATAAGTGTGAATGGTTTTTTTGTTTGCGATTTTTAGATTTGCGCTTTCCAACAAACTCTCTAGTTCTTTAAATCCTTTGAAGATGTTGAAGTCTCCACAAATTACACATTCTTTTTTGCGAGAAATTATTTTCTCCAGCTCTTTGAACTGCATGGCTCTTGTTTTTTTGCCAAGCGCAAAATGCGCTAAGAACATACTCAAGTCTGGACTTATTTCTATTTCGTAAATCAATTTTTTTGTGCCTTCTTTAAAATAATGCTTTTTGAATTTAAAATTTTTGGAAGAAATAAATCCGTTGCCTTGCCCTGAAAGTATTGGAAATTTTCTAAGCAAACTTTTTTGCCCATACTTGTTTTCAATATCGTAATATTTGTATTTCTCATCCACCAATCTCTCTATTTGCCTTATTCTGTTGCCAATCTTCGAACCTTTATCAATTTCCGCAAAACAACAAATGTCCGGGGAATATTTTTGTATTATTTTTTTAACTTTACTCAAAACTTTTTCCTGAGTTTTATTGGAACAAAAAAAATACCTGCCAAAATGTAGCAGGTAATCTTTTATCGATCCGTTCATTCCCAGACAATACTGTGTATTGTAGAATAAAATTTTCATTTAGTTCTCAATAATCAACGGCACTATTAGCGGCCTTCTGTCGAGTTTTGAATAAGTATATCTATCAACGGTTTGTTTTATGTATCTTTTTACATCTTGGCGGTTTGCTTTTTTGTTTTTTTCCGTAATGGTTTTATAAGCTTCGCCGGCTACCTCCGCTATTCGCGCCGCTACCTCTTCCGTTTCGTGCATATAAACAAATCCTCTGGAAACAATGTCCGGAGTTTTCATGAGATGCTTTGTTTTTTTATTCACATGAACCAGCACCACAAGCGCTCCGTTTTCCGCCATAACTTGTCTATCAACTTGAACGGGAGAGCCTGTTTGCCCTTCCCCCAAGCCATCAATCAAAATACATTTCGTTTCTATTTTTGCATCGGCAATTACGACTTTGTCTTTTTCCGCTATCAAAATATTTCCATTTTGCATCATCAAAACATTTTCATTTTTTATTCCGCAATCTTTTTCCGCGAGAATTCCGTGAGCGTGACGCATAAAATATTCGCCATGAACCGGAATAAAATATTTCGGATTTACCATTTTTATCATTTGCTTCAGCTCTTCTTGATAACCATGTCCGGA